>JAWUWD010000055.1:0-21196 GCA_034112085.1 Cyclobacteriaceae bacterium | reverse complement strand
AAGTATCAATACTTTACCAGTCTTCTGAACGGTTGCTCTTACAGCCTCTTTATCCCAAGGAAGTAAAGTTCGTAAGTCAATAATATCAGCAGTATGATTGTCAACTTGAGACATCGCTTCTTTTGCCCAATGCACACCCATTCCATAAGTGATGATCGAAATATCGTCTCCCTCAGTTACTGAGACTGCTTTGCCAATCTCTGTTGTGTAGTAAGCCTCTGGAATTTCAGCATCTAATGATCTGTAAAGTACTTTGTGTTCAAAGTACATCACCGGATTTGGATCTTCAATCGCGGCTGCTAACAGACCTTTAGCATCATGCGGATTTGAAGGGTAAACTACTTTTAGTCCTGGCGTATGGAAGAACCAGGCCTCATTGGATTGTGAGTGATAAGGGCCTGCCGCAACACCCGCACCCGTAGGCATCCGAATGACAACATCTGAGTTTTGACCCCATCTGTAATGGGACTTGGCAAGATTATTCACTATTTGATTGAATCCACAGGTCACAAAGTCAGCAAACTGCATCTCAATAACTGATTTCTGCTTTTTGATCGAAAGACCGAGTCCAATGCCAATGATGGCAGACTCACAAAGTGGTGTATTACGAATTCTATCCTTACCGAATTGTTCAACAAAGCCCTCAGATATTTTGAATACACCACCGTAATCGGCAACATCTTGTCCCATGAAAATAAGCTCTGGGTATTTCTCTAGACTTTGTCTTAGTCCATCTGATATAGCGTCAACATATCTTTTCTTAGAAACAACATTACTCTCTGGAGCGATGACTTCTTGTGTGAATGGAGCGTACATATCCTCCAATTCTGTTTGTGTGCTAGCCTCAGGAATTTCTTCAGCATACGCAGTATTGAGGCCTTCCTCAATATCTGCCATAATTTTATTTTGAAGCTCTTCGATAAAGTCCCTGTTGATGATTTTATTCTTTAGTAAGTAGCTTTGGAATTTGGCAACAGGATCTTTTTCGGCCCATTCTTCCATCAATTCTTTAGGGACGTACTTAGTGCCTGATGCCTCTTCATGCCCACGCATACGGAAAGTCATCGCTTCGATAATTACTGGCTTAGGGTTTTTTCGCATTTTGGCTGCCACCCTCTTGATGGTGTCATATACTTCCAGCACATTGTTTCCATCTACTCTGATGGCTTCTATGCCATAGCCAGGTCCTTTGTCTGTGAAGTTTTTGAACTTAAATTGCTCATTACTAGGGGTGGAAAGTCCATATCCATTGTTCTCCACAATAAAGATCGTTGGGATATCCCAAACGGCAGCGACATTGAGCGCCTCATGAAATTCTCCTTGACTTGCACCACCATCACCGGTGAATACGGCAGTCACTTTTTTCTCATTATTGAGTTTGCAAGACAATGCTATGCCATCAGCAACAGAAAGCTGAGGACCTAGGTGAGAAATCATTCCTACTATATGGTGCTCGTTGGTTCCAAAGTGGAAAGAACGATCACGTCCATTGGTGTATCCAGATAATTTTCCTTGCCACTGAGCAAATAGCTTTGAATAAGGGATATTCCTACCAGTGAATATTCCTAAATTCCTATGCATAGGAAGTATATACTCATCATCATGAAGTGCTTTCACTGTTCCTACTGAGATTGCTTCTTGTCCAATTCCTGAAAACCATTTACTGATTTTGCCCTGGCGTAGGAGAATGAGCATCTTTTTTTCGATCATTCTTGGTCGCAGAAGCCCTTCATAAAGGTCTATGAGTAGCTTATCTGAGTATTTCTTTCTGTCGAATTTCATAGCGTGTCGATATTAGGCACTTCAATAATATGCCCTTAGTAATTTTGGGAAGCAAATTTAGTGCATTGCTTTCAGCCTCAAAATAAAAACCAGTTATTTTGATCGACCTAGAAATATGCGTTCTTTGTATCGAGACGAAAAGACATTATGAAAATAAGGACTGGATTTGGATATGATGTCCATCAACTGAAAGAAGGAGAAGAATTTTGGTTAGGAGGAATCAAGGTGCCACATATCAAAGGAGCTGTTGGGCATTCAGATGCTGATGTGCTGATCCACGTGATCTGCGATGCATTACTCGGTGCAGCCAATATGAGAGATATAGGCTATCACTTCGCTGATACCGATCCGCAGTTCAAAGGGATAGATAGTAAGATCTTGCTTAAAGATGTGATGACGCTGATAAGAGCGGAAGGATATGAGGTAGGGAATATAGACTCTACTATTTGTCTGCAGCAGCCTAAAGTCAATCCTCATATTCCGGATATGAAATCATGTTTGGCTGAAGTGATGCGTATAGACGAAAATGATTTATCTATCAAAGCAACCACTACAGAGAAACTAGGCTTTGTGGGGACGGAAGAAGGTGTTTCAGCTTTTGCCACAGTATTAATCACGAAAAAAAATGTCTGAGATAAGACTAATAGAGACACAGGACGGGTCACATTCTCTATATGTGCCGGAACTCAATGAGACCTATCACTCCTTTCATGGGGCGATACAAGAATCACAGCATGTCTTTATTCGGATGGGATTGCATTATTATCTTGATAAGTTTCAGACTAACAAGATTAAAATATTGGAAGTCGGATTTGGTACAGGACTTAACGCTCTTCTGAGCTATAAAGACCTGACCAAGAAAAAAATCAAAATGTGGTATGATACTATCGAGCCTTTTCCGATAGGAGAAAGTATCTGGAAGAAGCTTAACTATGTGGAAAAAATAGAGATGGAAGACGCTGAGCTTATCTATCAACAACTTCATGAGTCTCCTTGGGATAATAAGAATGAACTATCGGAAGGGTATCTATTCACTAAGTACAAAGAAAAGCTAGAAGATATAGCGTTGCAGGATAATCACTATGATATGGTGTTTTTTGATGCTTTTGCCCCAAATAAGCAACCGGAACTGTGGCATCTCGATCAACTGAAGAAAGTTGTAAAAAGCATGAAGGATGATGCGGTATTTGTGACTTATTGTGCACAAGGGCAATTCAAAAGAGATCTGAGAGAAGCAGGGTTAGAGATAGAATCACTCCCTGGACCTCCGGGTAAAAAAGAAATGGTAAGAGGCTGGAAAGTACCAGTAGAACAAGAAGAAAAAACAGAAGATGAGTAAAAATATAGTGGCCTTTGGGGCAAGTAGTAGTAAGCATTCGATCAACAAGCAATTGGCAAGCTGGGCAGCGTCTCAGTTAGATGATGTAGAAGTCAACTTACTTGACTTGAATGATTATGAAATGCCAATATTTAGTATGGACAAGGAAGAAGCAACTGGTATTCCTCAGTTGGCACATGACTTCAAAGAACAACTAAGAAATGCCGATGGCATTTTAATCTCTTTTGCAGAACACAATGGTAGCTTCTCAGCTGCTTTCAAAAATATCTTCGACTGGGCATCAAGAATAGAAAAGAGTATGTGGTTGGACAAGCCTATGTTCTTACTAGCCACATCTCCAGGAGCACGTGGTGGGAAAAGTGTGTTGACTGGCGCAGTCAATGATTTCCCTCACCGAGGAGGTAAAGTAGTCGCAAGCTTCTCACTGCCTTCATTTATGCAGAATTTTTCAGAGGCGGGGATTGTAGATGAAGAGTTAAAGAAAGATATTGAAATCCAATTGAAGGTCTATTCTGAGGCATTGTAATGCAAAAACTCACCCTCTTCGAAGATGTATTTGATGCCTTAGCAACTGGTAAGGCTACGACTATTCGGAAAGGAAAAATACAAATAGCGTTGGGAGATTTACTATTTCAAAGCACCGAGCAGCTGCGGGAGAAAATTGTGAGTATCAAAGAGATTTACTGTTGCCTTCTCAAAGATGTCAAGCTGGCTGATGTGCTCAATGATGGCTTTAAGAGTCATGTGGATATGGCTGATCAAATGAAGAGGTTTTATCCAGAGATTACTTTAGATACTGAGGTGACCATCGTTAAGTTTGATGTCACTTAATAAATGATTTAGAAGTCATTATATTTGACTACAAACAAGATCAATGCGCCTCATCTCACATCCCATATTGTGCAACTACTACGTCACCTATCGGTGCAATGCGAGTTGTGGATTTTGTGATATCTGGGAGAAGCCATCACCATACATTACCCTAGAGCAGGCCGAACTAAATTTCAGAGACTTAAAGAAGCTTGGCGTGAAAGTAATAGACTTTACAGGCGGGGAGCCTCTATTGCATCAACAGTTGGATCAGTTACTTGATCTGGCCAAGAAGTATGGTTTTATCACTACGGTCACGACCAATTGCTTGCTATATCCCAAATGGGCAGAGAGGCTTCAAGGCAAAATAGACATGCTTCATTTCTCCTTGGACTCTGCAGATAAGGAGATCCATGACAAATCTCGTAATGTGGCTTGCTTCGATTTTGTTATGCAGTCTATTGAGATAGCTAATTCTCTTGGCGAGCGGCCTGATATTCTCTTCACAGTAATGGAGCAAAACGTTCATGAGCTTGATAGAGTTTACGAATTGTGTCAGAAACATGATCTTATGCTGATTCTGAACCCAATATTTGAATATAATGAAGTAGAAGTTGGTAATAGTTTGTCAATGGAAACACTGGACGAACTATCAAAATGGGGTAAGAAAAAGGGTGTTTACCTCAACGAGGCTTTTATCACTTTACGAAAGGATGGCGGAAACCATGTAGATGATCCAATTTGCAAAGCAGCTAGTTCTACGATTGTAATTTCTCCCCAAAATGAATTGGTACTGCCTTGTTATCATTTGGGATTAGAGACATTTTTAATAGAGAGTAACCTATTTGAATTATACCAATCTGAGAAGGTTCAAAAACTTGTGGCACTTGAAGGTAAATATTCGGCATGCGAAGGTTGCACGATCAACTGCTACATGCAACCGTCTTTTGCTGTTGAGATGAATAAATATTGGTGGAAAGCATTGCCAAGCACATTGAAATATAGCAGGAGTAAAGGTACTTGGAAACAACTGGTGAAATTCTAATTTAATGACAATAGCGGAATGTGCGTTTATTAAAACAACGAGTAATATCATTTTATAGAGAAATAGAGAAATCTTTAACATGCTGCAATATTTCCTATTTCATAAGATAGAAAGATCCCTAACGAGATGACTTATGACGAGCAGGAATATTTATTAAGAGCTTCTTTTCAATGTGAAAAATGATTGCCCAATGATAACAATATTTTATAGCCTGCGTTGCCTATTTATTAAATAAGTAAATATATTTGTAGTCCTTTCCGAAGGGTATTCTATTTTTTAAAATAATCAATCGTTTTAAGCGAAAAACTTATGGTAATCTTAACATCCATATTAGCTTTTACAGCAGTTATCTTATTGCTCGTATTCATATTGCTCTTTGCTCAATCTAAGCTGGTTCAGTCAGGAGATGTGAGGATCGTCATCAATGGCGATGAGAGCAATCCAGTTATTGTTGCAGCAGGATCTACTTTATTGACTACACTATCTGCACAGAAAATATTTCTTCCATCAGCGTGTGGAGGAGGTGGTACTTGTGCCATGTGTAAATGTAATATTGACGATGGAGGAGGTGATGTGCTTCCTACTGAGGTTGGTCACTTAACTAGAGCAGAGCAAAAAGATAAGGTTCGCTTGTCTTGTCAAGTGAAAGTAAAGGAAGATATGCACGTAAGAATTCCAGAAGAGATCTTTGGGATTAAGAAGTGGGAATGTGAAGTAATTGAGAATTATAGTGTTGCGACCTTTATCAAAGCATTTGTTGTAAGACTGCCAGAAGGTGAAAATTTAGACTTCGAAGCAGGTGGATATATTCAGATTGATGTACCAGAGTGTGTAGTTGATTTCAAAGATATGAACATCGAGCCTCATCCAGATGATCCTGCTGGTCCAGACAAATTCAAGGCGGACTGGGATAAGTTTGGGTTGTGGGACTTGAAGATGAAAAATGATGAGGAGATATTCCGTGCATACTCGATGGCTAATCATCCTGCAGAAGGAAATATAGTGATGCTTACTATTAGAATAGCTACCCCACCATGGGATAGAGAGAAGAATGCTTGGATGGATGTTAATCCTGGAATATGTTCTTCTTATGTGTTTTCAAGAAAACTAGGAGATAAAGTAACGATCTCTGGTCCTTATGGAGAATTCTTTATTAAGGAAACTCAATCAGAAATGATCTATATCGGTGGAGGTGCTGGAATGGCACCAATGAGGTCACATTTATTCCACTTATTTCATACACTGAAAACAGGTAGAAAAGTGACTTACTGGTACGGTGGACGTTCTAAAAAAGAACTTTTTTATGAAAAAGATTTTAGAGATATAGAAAAAGAATTTCCAAATTTCAAATTCCATGTAGTGCTTTCAGAGCCGATGGAAGAAGATAACTGGAATTCAAAGAAGACAGTAGAAGATGAAGGTGATGGGTTTTTAGGCTTTGTTCACAATGCGGTAATAGAACATCAATTAAATACTCATCCAAGTCCTGAGGATATTGAATTTTACTTCTGTGGGCCTCCATTGATGAACGCAGCAGTAATCAAAATGTGCGATGACTGGGGTATACCACCTGAACATGTAGCCTTCGATGATTTTGGAGGATAATCTTTAGAGAAACAAGTGAAAGCCCTGATAAGTATTATCAGGGCTTTTTTTATGCTATTTAATTCTTTTTATAGAAAGAAGATTCATCTACTACTATGGTAGTCAACTCCACGGTGTGTCCGTCTGGGTCCTTTGTATAAATAGAATGGAAATAAAAATGATCTTGAAAATCATATGAAATCCCAAATGACTTATAGCGTTTTTGAGCAAACTCAAAATTTTCTTTCGTGACGTTGAAAGCGAAGTGATCAATTTTAACTTCTTTAGAAGGCTGATCATTCGAGGAGTCTCCGAGATTAGCAGGGAATATGGCTACTCCCGTTTTGCCTGATAGCATGAAAATAGGGAATTCACCCCACTCAGGAAGTTCATATTTTTTAAGTCCAAGAACTTTCTCATACCAGTTTGCGGATATATCCACGTCCTTGACTCTTATAGCGATGTGGTCTAAAAAATCTAATTTGAAATTATCCATAACTTTAAGCGATACTTATAAATTTAGTAAAAAGAACATCTTGAGAATAATTTTTTTGATTGAAAGCGGATTATCGATTGTTCATCATCAATTTTGTTACATTTGAAACGTTACTTGACCAAGGACCTCATGGATTTAAAATTATTCTTTTCTCCAGTTTCAGCTGAGCTTGCATCTCAAGAAACTGCTGGCAACTCCTTTTGTAAAAGCATTCATCTCAACCATGAGAAAATGCCAGATTATAAGAGCGCTGACATAGCAATAATTGGCATTGAAGAAAACGATGATCAGGCGATCAATCCATCAGATGTCATTAGGCAGAAGCTTTATTCCTTGAAGAAAGGAACGGGGAAGTATAATATTGTCGATTTTGGAAACATACGGAAGGGGATAGATGTTTCAGAAACCAAACTCCGTTTACAGGAAGTTTGCCAATACTTATTAGAGCAGAATACACTGCCTGTGATAGTAGGAGGTACACATGATTTTGATTATGCGCAATATCAGGCATACGAAGATATGGATAAGCTGGTGAGTTTACTCAATGTAGATGCATTTTTAGATATGGAAGAAGGTGCTGATGCTCGTAATAACCATATTCAGAAAATTTTACTCCATGATCCGAATTATCTATTCAACTATAGCCATATCGGTTATCAATCTTATTTGATAGATCATAAGTCGATCGAGACGCTGGAGAAGTTGTACTTCGAGGCTTACCGCATAGGGCATCTTCGTTCTAATATGGAGGAGATGGAACCAATCATTCGCAATGCAGATATGATGTCCTTTGATATTGCAGCTATACGCTCGGGAGATGCTCCAGGAACTAGCAGAGCACAACCATTTGGACTTACTGGAGAAGAAGCGTGTCAGATATGCTGGTATGCAGGACTCAATGAAAAATTGAGTTCGGTTGGCTTCTATGAATACGATCCTACTTGTGACGATCTTAATCAGAAAACAGCCTCTGTTGTAGCTACTATGATTTGGTATTTTATAGAGGGTTTTTATCAGCGTAAGGGCGAACAGTCTTTCAAATCAAATGACTATGTCAAGTATGTAGCGAGCATGCCTAATGACACCGTGAATTTAACCTTCTATAAAAGTAAATTGAGTGATAAGTGGTGGATGGAAGTGCCATATCCTAAAGGGAAGGAACAGTATGCCCGTAACTGTATTGTACCTTGCAGCTATAAGGATTACGAGGACTCGACCAAAGGAGAAGTCCCAGAGCGCTATATAACGACACATGCGAAGTTGATATAGAGTAGTGATTCGAGGTTCCTCAAAGTAATCTCGTTAATGACTTGATATGACGTCTGCCCGACTAACCTTCTTTGATCAAATTCGTTTGGACATCAAAACATATATTTTATGAAATTTAAATACGCTTATCTTTTAGTCATCCTTGCAGCATTCTCATGTGTTGAGAAACCAGATGCTAACAAAATTATTGATCGTGCAATCATTGCAGCGGGTGGTGACTTATTTTTAAAATCTACGGTTGACTTTGATTTTAGAGGACGTCATTATAAATCAATAAGGGATGGAGGTGCTTATCGGTATGAACGCATCTTCTTAGATAGTTTGGACACTGTGCGTGATGTGCTTAATAACGATGGGTATCAACGATATCTGAATAATGAAGTAATAGATGTTGCTGACACCATGACGGTGAAATATACAGCTTCAGTGAATTCAGTCTTGTACTTTGCTTTATTGCCTTACGGGCTTAATGATGATGCGGTTAATAAAGATTATCTAGGAGAATCAACAATCAAAGGAGCGGCCTACTACAAAATTAAAGTGACCTTCAAACAAGAAGGTGGAGGTGAAGACTTTCAAGATGTTTTTATTTATTGGGTCAATCAGCAAACGTCTACAGTTGATTATCTTGCCTACTCTTATGCGGAGAATGATGGTGTAGGATCACGTTTTCGTGAATCTTACAATATAAGGAATGTCAATGGTATTCGTTTCGCAGACTATGTCAACTACAAATATGAAGGCAACGATCTTGAGCTTGTCGATTATGACAAAGTATTTGAGCAAGGAGCACTTAAGAAGCTTTCAGTAATCGAATTGGAGAATGTAGAGGTGAGCTTGCTGTAATTAAGCACTAGATTTGTAGCGCCATTCTTGATGTGCTGCAACGCAGAGTTCAGGAATCTCACAATAAGTCCCGAAAACGGAATGTTTTTCTATTTGAATTGAGAGATTCCAATATTCTCGTTCCTCGAAACTGGAATGACAGGATTATTGAAAAATTAAGATCCCTGCAATCGTAGGTATGACTATATTAATCAACTCTTTAACTGAACAACTGTAGTCTTACTCACAAGATACGATCTCCGACTTATCCTCGTCTTGCCCAAACCAAACCACTGCATACTCTTTGTAAATTCCAATTCCAATTGCTCCCCAAGTGACTTCTTTCCACATACCTAGGTTGACTAACAACGGGTTGTGTCCTTTGCTTTTTTGCCAGCCAGCTAATGCCGTAGCAGCTGTGGCACCAGCAGAGAAATAATAAGCGATCTCATAGCCATCACCATCATACCCGCCTATTTCTCGTGGTTTGTCCCACATGCAAGAGGCTTGTTTGTGGTCATTAGTATAGCAGCAGGAAGACCAATCACCTTTGTCTGACCAGCTGTGTGGATTACACATATCACGCTGGGCAAAATCATAATTGTCAACCAAATCATGTACATGCGCTTGAGCAACTTGTGTTAATTTGACAGAATA
Organism: Cyclobacteriaceae bacterium; assembly: GCA_034112085.1. GTDB lineage: Bacteria > Bacteroidota > Bacteroidia > Cytophagales > Cyclobacteriaceae > JAWUWD01. The sequence goes on along the minus strand of JAWUWD010000055.1, from coordinate 11,389 downwards.
AGGAATTGACTTGAGCTTCTGCTCTTTGCGATACTCCATAATGACATCATAGAGTTTTTGTTCTTCTGAACTTAGACAAACCTCATCTGGTAATGAGGAATCTAGCGAGAAGAAAGAAGAAAATAGATAGATCAGTTGAATAAAAAGCATAGCTATAAAACGGTTGACAATTGATAAAGTTAATCATGAACCTCAACTAGCAAAAATCAGGTAGTCTGCTATCTTTGTATTCCTTTTTGAGGTGCATTTATTAACGTACGATATACTATAATAATATATAATCATGACAAATCAATCTGCAAAGATCATTTATACCATCACAGACGAGGCGCCAGCCTTAGCGACTTATTCTTTTCTTCCTATCGTGAAGGCTTTCACAGCTTCATCAGGAGTAGAAATCGACACTAAAGATATTTCATTGGCAACAAGGGTACTAGCGAACTTCCCTGAGAACTTGTCCGAAGACCAAAAGGTGGTAGATGCATTGGCAGAATTAGGTGAATTGGCTAAAACACCAGATGCTAACATTATCAAGCTACCTAATATAAGTGCTTCTGTACCTCAACTGAAAGCCGTTATAAAGGAGCTACAATCACAAGGATACAACCTTCCTGACTATCCGGAAGAGCCTCAAAATGATGCTGAATCTACGATCAAGTCAAAATATGATAAAATCAAGGGAAGTGCAGTGAACCCAGTATTGAGAGAAGGAAATTCTGATCGCAGAGCGCCTAAGGCAGTGAAAAACTATGCGAAAAATAATCCTCATAGCATGGGTGCTTGGAGTGCAGATTCTAAGACACACGTATCCAGTATGGCAGAAGGTGATTTTTATGGAAGTGAAAAATCTGTCACAGTCAAGAGCGTCACAGACGTGAAAATAGAATTTGTAGGAGCTGATGGAAATACGAAAGTATTGAAAGCTAGCACGCCATTATTGGCAGGTGAAATTATCGATGTAGCTACGATGAACTTTGATAAATTAAAGAAATTTATCGCTAAGGAAATTGCTGATGCTAAATCAAATAACGTGTTGTTTTCAGTACATATGAAAGCGACAATGATGAAGGTCTCGGATCCGATTATTTTTGGTGCCGTAGTTTCAGTATTCTATAAGGATGTATTTGAGAAATATGCCAACTTATTTAATGAGCTGGGAGTTGATACCAACAATGGACTTGGGGATGTTTATGCCAAGATTCAAGGTCACGCGCAGCAAGCCGAAGTAGAATCAGCTATACAGGCTGTTTACAAGGACAGCCCCGCGTTGGCAATGGTCAATTCTGACAAGGGAATAACCAGTCTTCATGTACCAAGTGATGTGATCATCGATGCGTCAATGCCAGCTATGATCCGTACGTCAGGACAAATGTGGAATGCAACAGGAGATCAGCAAGACACTAAAGCGGTCATTCCAGATCGTTCTTATGCAGGGATATATCAGGCTACTATCGATTTTTGTAAGGCCAATGGTGCATTAGATCCTACGACTATGGGAAGTGTGTCCAATGTAGGTTTGATGGCGCAAAAGGCAGAAGAATATGGTTCTCATGACAAGACCTTCCAAATGGAAACGTCAGGAAGTGTCAAGATTATCGATACCAATGGCAATTTACTCCTAGAGCAATCTGTTTCCGCTGGAGATATTTTTAGAATGTGTCAAGTGAAAGATTTGCCAATCCAAGATTGGGTGAAGTTGGCCGTAAGTAGAGCAAAAGCAACAGGAGTACCTGCAGTTTTCTGGTTGGATGATAATAGAGCACATGATAGAGAACTGATCAAGAAGGTAAACACATACTTGGCTGAATATGATACGAATGGTCTAGATATTTTAATTAAAAATCCAATAGATGCAACACAGTTTTCATTGGAGAGAATCATCAAAGGATTGGATACAGTATCCGTGACTGGAAATGTTTTGAGAGATTACTTAACAGATTTGTTTCCAATTCTAGAACTTGGAACGAGCGCTAAGATGTTGTCTATAGTGCCATTGATGAATGGAGGAGGATTGTTTGAAACTGGGGCAGGTGGATCAGCACCAAAGCACGTACAGCAGTTTGTGGAAGAGAATCACTTGAGATGGGATTCTCTAGGAGAGTTCTTGGCGTTGGCCGTGTCACTAGAGCATTTAGGAGAGAAGTATGGCAATGAAAAAGCCAAAATACTTGCAGAGACTTTGGATGATGCAACAAGTAAGTTCTTACTTAATGATAAGTCTCCTTCTCGAAAAGTAAAGGAACTTGATAATAGAGGTAGTCACTTTTACTTGGCATTGTACTGGGCCGAAGCATTGGCCAATCAAGACAAAGATGCTGAACTTAAAGCTAGCTTCGCATCGCTTCATAAGTCACTTTCTGAAAACGAAACGACCATAGTTAACGAACTCAATGCTGTGCAAGGATCACCAGTTGAGATGGGAGGTTATTACCTGCCAAATGCAGACTTGGTGTCTAATGAAATGAGAGCAAGTGAGACATTGAATGGATTGTTGAGCTAATCAATCGGTTGTTGAAACACTGCCTATACAATCCACTAGCTTGTATTTCTAACTGATCGATCTGATATTCTGGTATTGAGAGAGAGGGAAATTCGTCAATCTCAACACAGAATATGCCATCACATTTATTACACTTAAAGTGAATGTGTTGGTGATGATGTTGGTTAGACTCGCACTCTTCTTTGCAGATAGCGAAATTGGATTCCTCTCCACTTATGGTGATCTCATAAATAATTCCTTTTTTCAAGAAAGTTATTTATTGTTCTGTAGAGCGTTACTCTATCATACTTAATGAGCTCACTTTCTATTGTTGGCAAAGGGGTAGCGCTATCGTGGCGATCAAATATTGGCAAGACATCCATTCTTAATGAATTCTGGCTGATCTTCTTGTTATTTAGCATACTTTCCATAGACTTGATTATTTGTAAGACTCTTACAAATAATCAAGTCTATTTTTGCAAGAGTGTTACAAATAATCATCTATAATGAAGAGCATCAAATTTATCTTTCCTCTTTTATTAACGACCGTAATTGCTCTTGGACAAAACTCCAAAGGGATAGTATTAGATAAAGGAATCTTTGAAACATTTACACCAAGCCATCACCTTTTGAATCTTGGTGTAAATTTAGAGGCTGCTGGTGAACACAGTCCTTTTGAAATCAGCACTGGAGTCAAAAATGTACTGAACACCACTTACATCGATCATCTGTCAAGACTTAAGTCAATTAATATTCTAAATCAAGGGATTAATTTTTACATTGGCCTTAAAGTTAAAATAAACAAAGAGCTCAGAGGATAATGGAATTGGTGTTATCATCTTAGCTTTGAAATATTAAATATTCAGCCAATGACTAATAGAGGACTTCACCGTGATATTGCCTACTTCTATGTGGGATTGATAATCGCTTTTTCATTTTCGGGAATTATACTAAATCATCGAAACGATTGGTATCCTATGGACTACGCCTATGAGTCTAAGGAAGTACAATTGACATTGACAGAAGATATTGATGAAGGGGCTATTATTAAGTTTTCTGAACAGTGGGAGCTGGCCTCTGAATATGATGGACACCGTGTCAGAGATAATAAATTGCGAGTCTATTACAAAGGCAACATCATACTAGATGCAGATATTGAAACAGGGAAAGGGACCATAGAATATAAGCGCAAAGTCCCATTCCTAGGGCAAACCATGTATTTGCACAAGTCTACTAACAATGCTTGGATTTGGTATTCGGATATATTTGGTGTCGCAATGTTAATTATTGCATTCACGGGGATGTTCATCCCTATTGGTGAGAAAGGCTTTAAAAGACGAGGCTGGAAACTCGCACTTATTGGGATGTTATTCCCATTGATTTTCTTATTTATTATAAGCTAGTAGTCATTTCCTAGAGTGATGTAGGAATCTTTACGGCTATCATCTGGATCACTTAATTTATTATCACTGAGTGTGAGAAGCAACCCTTAAGATTACAGCCTTATTCATCTGAACGTTTTCGCGTACGCTGAAGCTATGGCGTAAATGTTCAGTCGCAGCTTCTTTGCGATGACAGAACTACACCTCTACCTGATAAAAGCTTGCCAACTTCTCAACAGCATAATCAATCTCTTCAGGAGTGTTATACTTACTAAATGAGAAACGAACTGCTCCTCGATCACTACTGCGGTCTAGTTCTGCCAAGACATGTGAACCCTTGCTGGCACCACTAGAGCACGCGCTACCGCCTGATACTGAGATGCCATTGATATCTAGGCTGAATAACAACATATCGTTATCCTCTGAAGCAGGAAGGCAAGTGTTAAGCACAGTGTAAAGACTTCTGTCAGCGTCAGCTGAGTGTCCATTGAAATTGATTTCTGGAATGGCAGACTTCAACTTCGAGATCATACGGTCTTTCAATCCTTGGATATAGTTCTGATGACTCTCCATATCGCGATAAGCAATTTCTAGAGCCTTCGCAGTGCCGATAATGCCATAGACATTTTCAGTGCCACCACGCATACTACGCTCTTGTCCACCACCATGTATAAATGGGTGGATGCGATTGCGCTTATCGATATACATGAATCCAGCACCTTTAGGCCCATGGAATTTGTGGCCGGCACCGGTAGCTGCATTAAGCGGAAGTTCAGATAAGTTGTGTGTATAATGCCCCATAGTCTGCACTGTATCAGAGTGGAAAATGGCTTTATGTTCACGACAAATCATACCCACATGCTCGATATCAGTGATATTGCCGATCTCATTATTGGCATGCATTAGCGATACCAATGACTGCGAGTTATTCGCCAATAATTCACTCAAGTGATTGTAATCTACTTGGCCATGTCCATCTATGTCCACATAGCTGAGTTTGATTTTGCCAATCCGTTCGAGATGCTCTAGTGTATGAAGTACCGCATTATGCTCAATTCGACTGGTGATGGCATGTTTCAACTCATAAGTATCTACACTGCAAGTGATGATTGCATTATCAGCTTCAGTTCCACCAGAGGTGAAAAATATTTCTCCTGGAGTGGTACTCAGTAAATCTGCGACTTGCTTTCGTGCTTTTTCTATTCCTGCCCTGACCAAACGTCCATGGGAGTGTATAGAAGATGGATTCCCGAAATGATCCATCATATAGGGCTTCATCGCTTCAAATACTTCTTCATCTAAAGCGGTAGTGGCTGCGTTGTCTAGATATACTTTCATCTTATTTATGCTTTGACGGTAATAATATCTCTAATATCTGAAATTATTTTCTTTGCCAAGTGTTCTGCAGTGGCCTCATTGGCTGATTCAGAATATATTCGGATAATAGGTTCGGTGTTTGACTTTCTCAAATGTACCCATTCATTTTCAAAATCAATCTTCACACCATCTATAGTGTTGATAGGATTAGATTTGTACTTTTCTTGAATCTCAGAGAGTATTTGATCTACATTAATTTCAGGAGTTAGCTCTATTTTGTTTTTAGAAATAAAATAGCTCGGATAAGTAGCCTTCAATCTAGAAGCTGACTTGCCAAATTTGGCTAAATGCGTCAAAAATAATGCAATGCCAACTAGCGCATCTCTTCCATAGTGTAATTCTGGGTAGATGATTCCTCCGTTTCCTTCACCACCTATGATGGCATCAGTACTCTTCATCATTTCTACAACATTGACTTCACCAACAGCAGAGGCAGTGTATTTACCTTTGTGTTTGGTGGTTACATCTCTAAGTGCTCTGGTTGAAGATAAGTTAGAAACTGTATTTCCTTTTTTATTTTGTAAGATGTAATCAGCAACTGCCACTAAAGTGTATTCTTCACCAAACGGAGTCCCATCCTCAGTAATAAGTGCTAGTCTATCAACATCTGGGTCAACCACTATCCCAAGATCAAAATTTCCTTTTTCAAGTGTACGGCATATTTCAGTAATGTTCTCAGGTAGAGGTTCTGGATTATGAGGAAATTTTCCATTTGGCTCACAATACAGCTCTTCAACTACTTCGACACCGAGTGCCTTCAGAAGTTGAGGAATCACGATGCCACCGGTAGAGTTTACGCAGTCGATTACTACTTTGAACCCTCTTTCTTTTATTGCTTTTACATCAACAAGCTCCAAGTCCAACACCATCTCGATGTGTTTCTTGATGTAGTTATTGTTTTCAGTGTAAGATCCTAGTTTTTTAACTTCAGCAAAGTCAAAGGCCTCTTTTTCGGCCAGCTCTAACACAGTTGCTCCTTCCGCAGCAGAAATGAATTCTCCTTTGTCATTGAGCAGTTTTAAGGCATTCCATTGAATTGGATTATGACTTGCCGTCAATATGATCCCGCCACCAGCATTTTCCAATGGCACAGCTATCTCAACAGTAGGCGTTGTAGATAATCCTAGATCGATGACATCGATGCCAAGACCTTGTAGGGTGCCAACAACTATATTATTGACCATTTCACCCGATATTCTGGCATCTCTTCCAACAACTACAGTGTTTTTGCCTGAGGTTTTTTTCATCCATGTACCGTATGCTGCGGTAAATTTCACAATATCCAAAGGTGTTAGCGCATCGCCACATTCTCCTCCAATTGTCCCTCTAATCCCTGATATTGATTTTATTAAAGTCACTTATATTTCTATTTATTGATTGTCAAATTTAACACTTCTTGCTTGATTCATTAAAGACATTTCAAACAAAAAGGCAAGCGATGTGCGCTTGCCTTTAATATGTTATACGTTGTATGAGTTTAGTTAAACTTACCTAGTACTTTGTCTACTTCATTATCTGGATTTCCGCAAACTTCTTGCCCATCCATGGTCTTACCACAATATCCGCAGCTCGCTCCTTCTTTGTTGAGGAAAGGGCTTTGTGAAGCACATGTTCCTTTAAATTGCCCGTCTTTTAAGAAAATCATTCTGACAGACATCAAAACAAAAAACAGTGCCATGAACCCGATACCTAAAAGTGTTACCGTCATATCTCAATTATTTTATGCAAATTTAACATTCATCCATCAAACAGCCATGCATGGATAAAAGTTTCTCATTAACATACTGATTTTATATGCCTGACATTATCAAAACCCTTGATCCAAAGAGAGCCCAAAAGCTAGAAGCATTTGATCGATTATTGACTATTATGGATGAATTAAGAGCTAATTGTCCTTGGGATAAAAAGCAAACCCTAGAGAGTCTGAGACATCTTACGATTGAAGAGACTTATGAGTTGTCAGATGCCATTATAGAGGGCGATCTCGAAGAAGTGAAAATGGAACTAGGAGATCTAATGTTGCACAATGTATTCTATGCTAAGATTGGTGATGAGAAGAAGGCCTTTGATATCTCTGATGTACTCAACAGTGTTTGTGACAAGCTAATAAATAGACATCCGCATATTTATGGTGATGTAGTCGCTGAAGATGAGGCCACTGTGAATAGAAATTGGGAACAGATTAAGCTCAAAGAGAAAGGTAATAAGTCCGTTCTTGGTGGTGTCCCGAAGTCTTTGCCTGCAGTAGTGAAAGCAATGCGCATTCAAGAAAAAGCTAGAGGCGTAGGATTTGACTGGGAAGAAAAGTCCCAAGTCTGGGAGAAAGTGGAAGAGGAGATACAAGAGTTTAAAGCAGAGTTCAATATTGAAAGTGGAAAGCCAATAGATGAAAAAAAAGCACAAAGTGAATTTGGGGATATACTTTTTTCATTGATAAACTACTCAAGGTTTGTAGGTATCAATCCTGAAGAAGCACTAGAGCGGACCAATAAGAAATTCATCAAACGATTTCAATACCTAGAGACTGAATCCAAAAAAGACGGTAAGCAGCTGGGAGAGATGTCTTTAGAAGAGATGGATGAGTATTGGGAGGCCGCCAAAAAAATATGACAATAGTAGTCTTCTAGATACCCAACTTGACTACGATGCTATTTCACATCAAAGTTATTAGAAGCGCAAGCTGCGTATTTCCCTGATTGAGATTGGTCTCTTCCAGGGTATTTAAGCTTTATTACCAATATTTATTTTTCAATGGCGCCAGTTTCACTGGAAAAAGGACTGGCAGAGTTTGAGTTATCCTAGAAATAGTAATGAGTCTGCTGTCATTAAGATTAGATGACTAGTAATAGGGCTTGTGATTCTAATAAATGAGAACAATCTGATACACAATGTAGGCCAAGTAACTTCCTACGAGTAAATATCCCACGGGCTTTTTTATTTTCCATTTGCTCAATATTAATACTGAGAATATGAGAATCACAGAACCAAACAATATTATTATAGACTCGTTCAGTCCAGCGTTTTCTACAATGATATTATTATCTCTATAGTATGAGATGAAAAACCAAGGTAATCCAAGACCAATAAAAATATCAAAAATGTTGGAGCCAATCGCGTTACTCATGGCCATTCCTCCCCGACCTTGGCGAGCCACAATTACTGAAGAAATCATATCTGGAATAGAAGTTCCTGCCGCAATGATCACTAGGGCAACGACTACTTCAGGGATGCCCATTATTGTGGATATACCAATTGCACTTTCAACGAGTACCCAACAGAGTATCGCAATCGATCCAATTGAGAATAAGAAAGTCATCATATAATATTTTTTTGGAGGGAATATCTTTGATAAGATAAAATCCAAAGGGATGAATATCACTTGCCATCCTGTTTTTTCATCCTCATCCTCGTCTTCATCGAAATCTTCATCGGTGGGCTCGTATTTAAATAATTTTCTCCAGTAAATAACGGCTACTATATATCCCGCATACATTGTCATTAGAAGAAGACTTTCATTGAGCGTAATTATGCCATCTATGAATACGACATATAAAGTCACAATAGCCAGTGTGTAGAAAAGTAAATCTCTTAAAATTGGTTGCCACTGTAACTTGGCGTCTTTGACGATCACAGATACTCCTATGATTACCAATAAATTGAATAGGGCAGAGCCGACAATTGTTCCTACACCTATTTCCTCATGACCTCCGGGACGAAGAAGTGCTATGATGGCAACAAATAGCTCTGGCGCACTGGAACCGATGGCCATTAGTGTTGCGCCAGACATGTCATGAGACATGTTGAATCTTTTAGCAATTTGATCTAAAGAGATTACAAAATAGCGATCACTGACCTGTGCTATTAAGTAAAATGATGTTATTAATGCAAGTGTGTAAAGGGCTAGCCACATAGGAAATTAAAATATCCGTTAAAGTACTTACTAATAATTAATTAGCACAAACTTTTCAAGTTTTTTGAATGAAGTTTGTGCTAATTTTTATGGTTGTTTGTTTAAACACCATTTGTAATCCATGAAGTCAATTTCAGCATCTTTGTTGATTAGAGTCGGACTGTATTTATTAAGGTATTCGATGAGAGTGGAATTCTTCTTAAAATCTCGGCCATACCAATTAAACAGTTTGGAAATAATAATGTGATTAGAAGAAATATTGTTCTTGTCTAAGTCACTTAGAAATATTTCAGCTTGATCAGTAAGCTGATTATCTAAAGTAGATCCTACATAGGCTTCATTTCTTAATGAAGGACTAGATAGGGCCGCGCAAACTAACGCAAAGTGTATGCGCGGCTCATCAAACTACTCTCTGATAATACTGTGCTCAATATGATCAAGGTCTAACGTTTCATCTAACACCATAATAAACTCTTTTTGTCAAGGCGTATTTATGAAAGGAATATGAATGCTGCTCCCTATATCTTTGCTGCCCTCTATCGGGTAATGCTGGGTCACCAGTTTTATTGTAGAAGTATTATAAAGGTTGATCCAATAGGCTAGTTGATCTGACTTATTCCATATCTAATTATGAAGGTTAGGTTGATATTTTACAGAAAGAACTCGATTAAGTATAGTAAGTGAATTTATTATATCAATAATTGATAAATCCTCATCCGGCTTTGGTGAAAGTCCTTATTAGATTGTACTAAAGACTTTATATCTTAAATCACAATTGTTAGCGTTTTTTAGATATCTTTAATTTTTTAACCTAACCTCTTATTATGAAGAAGTATCCGATTTTAATGATCCTGGCAATTTCTCTATTCGCATTCTCTTGTGGAGACGATGATGATGCGGGGAAAGTAAAGTGTTTAAAATGTATCGGTTCAGATGAAATTTGTGTTGGCGATGACGATGGTAGTGGCGGAACACTTGATGAGCCAACTCTTCAAGCACTAGCTGATTTCGCGAATGCACTTGGTGATGGAACTTGTACATTTAAATAGGCGCATCCAACCGACTGTTATAATCATAGGATAAGTAAGCTAAAAGCTGTTCAAATTTTGGTACAGCTTTTTTTTCTATTATATATTACACTGACTACTTTTAATGTTTGATTAGTAATAAAAATTCTTCTATTATATTTGCGGAATTGAACAACTAACTAGGTCGCTTTGAGATATATAATCAGTTTTTTATTACGCTTCGTGCCGAGAAGAATATTACAATTATTTAATGATGTTGTTCTTCGTGTCATAGCTCCGCTTTATAGAGGTGATAAATACTATTGTCCAATAGAGGACCAAGGATATCGCAAATTCTTACCCTATGGCAGGATTGTGTCTAGACCTAATGTGCTTTGTCCTGGTTCGCTGTCCCTTGAGCGTCATCGATTGCTTTGGTTATATCTCAAAGAGAAAACTAATTTTTTCAGCACTCAGCAAAAAATGTTGCATATCGCTCCAGAGGTTTGCTTTATGCCAGCATTTGAGGCGCAGCACAAAGATGAGTACACCACTGCTGACTTGGAGTCACCATTGGCTAAAGTGAAGATGGATGTGCATGATATTCCTTTTGACGAAAACACATTTGATATCGCGATGTGCAATCATGTCATGGAGCATGTGAATGATGACATCAAAGCCATGAGTGAAATATATCGAGTGTTGAAGCCCGGAGGCTGGGCGATCATTCAGGTACCCTTCTTTTACCCATTGAAAGACGTCACTTATGAAGATAAATCAATCACAGATTCCAAAGCAAGAGAAATTGCATTTGGTCAGGATGATCATGTCAGAATGTATGGGAGAGACTATGCCTCACATCTCGAAAAAGCGGGATTCAAAGTGACCGTAGATGACTTCGTGAAGACTCTATCAAAAGAAGACATCGAGCGAATGGCACTGCCTGCGGATGAGATGATATATTTTTGCGATAAGGCATGATTTTGTTAGAATGACAGATTATTTATTGAGAATGATAATCCCACTCCTAAAATATTCGAACCAATAAGCAATTAAGAATAGTATTTATCCTAGCCCATATTTTTACTTCTTTGGTATAAGGAGTAGGCATTGATAAATTTTCGAATTCGCTCTGTATGTAAGCGCTATAAATTGCGTTTATTTCGTGTCACTCTTTTTCTTTCAAGACATTTTCATAGAGTGTCTGAATTTTTTCAGTTGAAGGTTCTTGATG
>JAWUWD010000054.1:0-42571 GCA_034112085.1 Cyclobacteriaceae bacterium | reverse complement strand
GCAGACATTTGAATAGAGATTTTGCGGTCTTCTGCATAATCGCTAGTGTCAAAATCAATCGTATGAAAAGAAATATTGAGCTGATTCGCAAATTCTCTAACAATGGATTGATCTCTATCTGAATCTTGATCTCGAAGTTTGAAATTACAGTGAGCAATTCCGAAATCTAGTTCAGCTGCTTTGAATAAGTGCATAAGTACAATCGAATCGACCCCTCCACTAACCGCAAGAAGAATTCGCTCATTTTTTTGGAATAGAGATTGCTCTTGGATGTATGTTAAAAAATCATCAAGCATCAGTTAAAGATATATTTTTATAATTAATTTCGCAGATCTATTTGTCATACCAATGAGAACAAAACTACAATTAATCCTCTTCATTAGCCTGTGTGTTGGCAGTACTTATTCTGTGATGGCACAAAAAAAAGTGAAACTTGAGCGAGCAGATAAGCAAACAGGAGGGAAAATCAATGGCGAGCGATATGATAGTTGGATTGGTGATGTAGTATTCTCACATCAATCAACCAGGATACAATGTGACAGTGCCATCAGAATGAATAAGACCAATATCATTGAAGCTTTCGGCAATGTACGTATCAAAGAGGGAGATTCTGTAACAGTTACCTCTAGAAAGCTTATTTATAATGGAAATAGCCAAGTGGCAAAACTGCGTGAGAATGTCGTGTTTTCAAAACTTAATCAAGTGACTCTATATACAGATTTTCTTGATTATGATAGGGTCAGACAGCAAGCATATTATTTTAATAATGGAAGACTTGTAGACAGTGCCAATGTGCTCACGAGTGAAAAAGGATATTTTCAGGTCAATTCAGATTTGGCTTCTTTTAAGAAAGACGTAGTTGGTGTTACGCCAGACTATACGCTTAAGTCTGATACTTTACAATATAATACCAACACCAATATAGTCTTCTTTCGTGATTCTACAGAGTTGATTGATGTCGAGGGCAATGTGTTCAACTACACGCAAGGACAGTATGATACCAATCGAAAAAAATCTGACTTAAGTAAAGGAATTTTAGAAACGGAATCTTATAATTTGGTGGGGGAGAAGCTTTTTCTAGATGACATCAGAAGATACTATAAAGCCACGACTAATGTTGTAATGACTGCTAAGCAACAAGATATCATTATATCTGGTCAGGTAGGGGAGTACTGGCGTGATGAAAAACTCACTAAAATATATGGTAATGCGCTCATGAAGCAAATTACCGAAGGTGATACTTTGTACTTGTCCGCAGACACTCTAGTGTCCATAGATAGTGAGGTAGATTCTGAGAAAAGATTATTAGCCTATCATAATGTGAAGATTTTTAAGACTGATCTTCAGGGAAGTTCGGATTCACTGGCTTATTTTTTATCAGATTCCGCAATTTTCTTTTACAATAACCCAGTGCTTTGGAACGATGGGAATCAAATGACTGCTGATTCGATCAATGTGCAAATTTCGGAGAAGAAGATTAAGCAATTGAATATGCAGGACAATTCCTTTGTCATTTCTAAAGATACTGTATTCAACTTCAACCAAATAAAAGGAAGAAAGATGACAGCATATTTTGGAGATAACGCTATCAAAAATATTTTGGTCAATGGAAATGGAGAGACCATTTATTTTGCATTAGAGGAGGAGGGAAATGGCGTTATTGGAATGAATAAGATCATCTGCAGCGATATGAATATAATGTTCAATGCCAATAAGCTAGAAGACATTATGTTTTATATTAAGCCAGAAGGAAAGTTAATTCCACCTCAAGAACTCAAAGAGTCTGATAAGCAGCTCAAAGGGTTTACCTGGAGGGAAGAAGAAAAACCTACACTAGCTCAAATGCTTTCGCGTAACATCAATGTGCCTAGTAAAAAGGAGAAGCTATTTATCGATGATGATCATTTAGATCAGAAAATTGAAAAAATAGAAAAGAAGAAAATTCCTCAAAGGGACATGAGAAAAAATAAATTTAAGAAGCCAGGTAGTCTTGTAGATAAACCTATTAAAGACTGATTGTCAATTGTAAATATTGTGTTTATACGGGAAGACCTTATACCATTTTAAGGTCTTTTACTTTTTATCTTTTCATAATTAGTGATTAACGTACAACGTTTGTATATTATTGTTACAAGTGAAAAAAATATTTACCATACTCTCAATTATTTGCATTGCCCTGCCAATGTTTGGGCAGGATTTTGAGATCACTACTAATGAAGAAATAGTAGTGACGGGGAGTATGGGGGAGGATATTCGTCAGTCGATTAAAATAAAAAACATTTCAGATAGGACAATCTACGTTTTTGTAGATCGGATTGAGAAAGTGGTAGGGAGTACGCAATCAACAAATTTTTGCTGGGGCGATGAGTGTTATGATGCGGAAGTCGAAAGATTACCATTATCTAGACGTATCGATCCAGGCGAAACTTCAGATGCATTTATAAGTGTGCTCAAATCAGGACTTGTAGAAGGTTACAGTACTGTGAAGTATGACATCTACACAAGGTCTGATAGAGAATCTATTATATCACATGAGGTTACTTATTCGGTCGAAGGAGAGCACAACTCTCAAGTTTTGTACTCTTCTGATGCGCTTATATTTAATGAAGTATTTCCCAATCCAGTGAGAGAATTTGCCATTATTAATTATAAAGTCACAGACCCAGACACCGATGCAAAAGTACTGCTGCACAATGTTCTTGGAAGGATAGTTGGCACTTATGAATTGCCAGTATTAGAACAAGTACTCAAAATAGACACTAAAGAATTCAATCCAGGAGTGTATTTCTACACTTTGTTTGTTGATGGAGATGGTATCCTTACCAAGAAGTTGATTATTCGGGAATAACCTCGAACTCTACATACTAAATCCTCGTATTAGTTGTTTATTAATCTACGAAGCATATCCATTGCTTATTAATTTTAAGCACCCTATATTTGCAGGCTTATGCGTAAAACGGTATATATGAGGTATTTTTTGGTGATCATAATAGCAATTACTTTCACATCTTGTGCAAGTAAATTTAGGAAGGTCGAAAAGAGTGATGATTGGAAAGTTAAATACCAAGCAGCGCTAGATTATTACGAAGAAGAGGATTACTATAGGGCTGGAGCATTGTTCAATCAAATTGAAGCCATAGTACGAGGACTTCCAGAAGGAGAGCAAGTACAATTCAAATTGGCCTATTGTAACTTCTATGATCGTTCATACCTGTTGAGCTCACATTATTTCAAAACATTTTTCGAGACTTACGCAAGAAGCGAGATGGCTCAAGAATCAGAGTACATGTATGCCTATTCTCTTTATGCGAATTCTCCTATATACAATCTGGAGCAATCGAGTAGTTATGAGGCTATAGATGCGATGCAAAACTTTATGAATAAATATCCTCAGACTGAATTTAGAGATGAGGCGACTGCAGTAATCGATGAGATGCAGAAAAAATTGGAAAAGAAGGCTTACGAAAGTGCTAAGCAATACCATAAGCTTCGCATATATAAGTCAGCTTTGATGGCATTTGAAAATTTTAGAAAAGATTTTCCAGACTCTAATTTTAATGAGGAGATTGCATTTCTGAAAGTTGAAACTCAATTTGACTTTGCAGAAAAAAGTTTAATTCGCAGGCAGAAGGAGCGATATATGTCAGTGAAGTCTCATTACGAGAGCTTTATTGACACTTACCCCTCAAGTGAGTACTTGAAAACTGCAGAAAAATATTATGAGACAAGTATGGATAAATTGAGTAAATTTGCAAGTCGTAAAGTAATAGACACTGAAGGACAAAAATCAGCCAGTAATAAATAGTTATCTGATTACTCAGTTTTTGTGTTTAATAAGATATTAATAAGGAATAAAATTAAAATAATATGTCAGGAAGAGCATCTATTGTTACTAGAAATATTCAAGAAATAGCCGAACCAACAGGTAATGTTTATGAGTCCATATCGATTATATCCAAACGATCAAGACAAATATCTACCACAATGAAAGAAGAATTGAATAGCAAACTTGCCGAGTTCGCTTCAACTGTTGATAACTTGGAGGAGATATTCGAAAACAGAGAGCAAATAGAGATCTCTAGATTTTATGAGCGTATGCCAAAGTCTACACTTGTGGCGACAGAAGAATTTCTAGAAGATAAAGTAATGTATCGAACTGCAGAAGCTGAAGTAGAGAGCATAATTCTTTAATTACCGAGCGTGCTCCAGAAAAAAAAGATCATAGTAGGAGTATGTGGGAGTATTGCGGCATATAAAGCTGCTGTGTTTATAAGATTATTAATAAAACAAGGAGCTGAGGTGCGTGTTGTAATGACTGCCTCAGCTTCTGACTTTATCACCCCTTTGACACTAGCCACCGTTGCTAAGAGTCCTGCTCTTTCTAAATTTGAAAAGAATAAGGATGGCGAGTGGAATAATCATGTGGAACTTGGGCTTTGGGCTGATCTATTGGTCATAGCTCCTGCTACGGCCAACACCATCGGGAAGATGGCTAATGGGCTGTGCGACAACTTGTTATTAGCTACTTATCTCTCTGCAAGGTGTCCTGTTTTGATAGCTCCAGCTATGGATTTGGACATGTATCAGCACCCGGCTGTGAAAAAAAACATTGAATCACTAATTTCTTTTGGCAATCAAATAATTCATGCAGAATACGGAGAGTTAGCAAGTGGCTTAGTAGGCACAGGGCGTATGGCAGAACCTGAGCATATTGTATCTTTCATTAAGGATGGATTTTTAGAAAGTATGGACCTGACGGGTAAGAATGTGCTAATTACTGCAGGACCTACTCATGAAGCAATAGACCCAGTTAGATTTATAGGAAATCATTCTAGTGGTAAAATGGGATATGCCATTGCAGAAGAAATGGCTGGAAGGGGTGCTAAAGTACATTTAGTAAGTGGTCCAAGTTCACAAAAAATATCACATGGTAATATTTACAAAGTAAATGTCAATTCTGCCAATCAAATGTATGAAGCTTGTTCAGAAGTATTTGCTTCAAGTGATATAGTGGTGTTGTCTGCGGCCGTAGCTGATTATAAGCCTTCGGTATATTTTGATCAGAAGGTTAAGAAAAAGGATGAGGAATTACAAATCAGCTTGGTTAAGACAATAGATATTGCGGCATCTTTAGGGAAAGAGAAGAAATATGGGCAAATTATTGTTGGCTTTGCATTAGAGACTGAGAATGAGATAGATAATGCTGGTCAAAAGTTGGATAAGAAGAACTTCGATTTTATTGTTCTAAACTCACTAAATGATCAGGGAGCGGGGTTTGGTCATGATACGAATAAGATTACTATAATTGATCGAGACAATAAACCCAAGAAATTTAAGTTGAAGTCAAAGAAAGAAGTTGCTACAGATATTGTCAATGAAGTTGTTACGCATATTAATCGTTAGTATTCCCTTCCTTGTAGGAAGCCTATATAGTACGTTCGCTCAAGAGCTGAATTGCAATGTGGTGATCAATGCTGATCAGGTCCAAACCATTGAGCGTGGAGTTTTCAAAGATATGGAAACTGCTTTCTCTCAGTTTATTAGTACAAGGAAATGGACTACAGATGTGTTCACTCCTGAAGAAAGGATTAATTGCAATATTATTATCACGATTGATAAAATGCCTTCAATTGGGTCGTTTTCTGCATCTGTTCAGATACAGGCGGCTAGGCCAGTATTCAATACAAATTACGAATCGATTATTTTCAATTTTGCAGATAGGGATTGGCAATTTGAATACGTTGAATCTCAACCACTAGAATTCAATGAAAATGTTTATCAGAACAACTTGGTATCGATGTTGGCATATTATGCCTATATGATCATTGGGATGGATTATGATAGTTTTGGCGAGGCAGGTGGTACACCATATTTCCAGAAGGCGCAAAATATTGTGGATAATGCTCAACAATCTAATAGGGCTGGTTGGGATGCCTTTGGAAGTACACGAAACCGTTATTGGTTAGTCGAGAATCTTAATAATCAGCAGTTTTTGGGGATTAGAAAGGGGATATATAATTATCACCGCAATGGACTAGATACTTATGATAGCAACAAGGAAAGTAGCAGAACCGCAATTCTAGAGACTATAAGAGAAATGAAGAAAGTTAAAGATAGGTTTCCTAACTCGATTCTTATTATCTCATTCATGGATGCCAAAGTTGACGAATTGATCAACGTTTTTTCTGAAGGGAGCCTGCAAGTTAGAAGAGAGGCTTTTGACTTGTTGACCCAGCTGGATCCCACCCAAACTGATAAACTTAAAGCAATAGTTAATTAGATTCTTACTATTATATGGGAAGAAATACTAGCTTGATATTTCACTTCTTCATACATAATAGTCGTCCTGTATTTGTATTTTTACGACATGGCAAAACGGCTCACCCGATATACTGGTATCGCTGATGTAATCAACCACGAGGGGGTAATCAAGCAGGCTTCAAACACTTCTATTATACTCAAAGATGGCAAAGTATATACTGGAAGAATAATTAGTATCACTCAGGATAAAGTAATTTTTGAGAATATGCGATTATCAAAACAGGAAGTGGTGGCAAGTGAATTGCGTGAAATAATAACTGACCAAAAGAGTGAATAATATATGCTTACTCATTTAAAAATAGAGAATTACGCACTTATTAAGGAGTTGGATATCATACCTTCTGCGGGTCTCAATATTATTACCGGAGAGACTGGTGCTGGGAAATCAATCATGCTCGGTGCGGTTGGATTGCTCCTAGGGAAACGCGCTGACACCAAAGTGCTTTCAGATCAAGGGATGAAATGTATTATTGAGGGAGAGTTCAATATTACTCCTTATTCATTGACTGCTTTCTTTGAAGCTGAGGATTTGGACTATGAAGATCAGTCCATCATTCGTAGAGAGATTACACCAGCTGGCAAGTCTCGAGCATTTATCAATGACACACCAGTGACGTTGGAAGTTCTTAAGAGGCTAGGGGCTTATTTGATGGATGTTCATTCTCAACAGGATACATTGGCTGTTGGCGATAATTCATTCCAATTGTCATTGATTGATAATTATGCTGGAACTATTGATCTATTACTGTCTTATCAGGAGCAGTTCGTCATCTACAGGCATCAGCTACAAAGAATCTCAAAACTGGAGCGTGAGATCACTGCATTGCAGAGTGAGCATGATTACAACCAATATCTACTTAAAGAAATTTCAGGACTGGAACTACAGGCTGATGAGCAAGAATCATTAGAAGAAGAGCTATCATTACTCGATAATGCTGAGGAAATCAAATTCGGTCTTCATTCGGCATTGGCATTGCTATCGCATGGAGAGTTGACTATTGAAGATTCGATGCAAGAAGCAAAAAGCAGCTTACAGAGATTAAGCTTACTTTCTCCAAAGTATCAGGAGCTTTACCAGAGATTGGATAGTACATATATTGAATTGAAAGACATTTCTAATGAATTAGAAATAGCCTCGGAAGAGGTAGTGTATGATCCAGAACGGATTGTTTATGTGAAAGAAAGGCTGGGCATAATCTATCAACTACAGCAGAAGCATCAAGTTAGTACGATCACACAAATACTGGAAATAGAAGCAAGTCTTTCCGATAAAGTTGTCAAAACATCTGAATATGAAGATGAGTTAACTCAGATCAGGTTGTCTGTAGCTAAGCTAGAAAAGGTGATTCATGAAAAGGGAGGGCAATTATCAAAAAATCGAAAAAACGTATTTGATGATTTGAAAAATGAGCTGGAAGAACTATTAAAGGATGTTGGGATGCCTGATGCATCAATTGAAATTAGAAGTGAGGCTATCTCACCTATAAAGGAGGGGATGGATAAAATTTCATTATTGTTTAGCGCAAATAAAGGGGTTTTGCCACAAGCGATAGGTCAAGTGGCTTCTGGTGGCGAATTGTCAAGATTGATGTTCTGTGTCAAATATGTGCTGGCTGATAAGACTGCATTACCAACCATCATTTTTGACGAGATAGACACTGGCGTTTCAGGAGAAGTGGCATTGAAGATGGGTCGAATGATGCTGGCGATGGCTGAGAATCATCAGGTGATCACTATTACGCATCTGCCGCAGATTGCTGCCAATGCAGAATCACACTATTATGTGTATAAAGGCGAAGATCAGGGCAGGGCAGTTAGTAAGATAAGAACTTTGGAACCTCGAGACAGGTTGCAAGAGATTGCGATGATGATAGGAGGCGAAAATCCATCAGAAGCAGCGTTTAGCAGTGCAAGAGAGCTAATAGTGCAAAAGTAGTGGATATAACATTTACAGAATTACACCAGTACATGTAAGTTTTATTACATCAATTTATTTGCTTTGAAATAAATAATATCTACCTTGTATCTGTTGTTATTGTAGGATGAATAATCCTATTTATTTTGAGTTTTTGACCTTGAAGCACTTCTGGAGAGGAGTGCTTCTTTTTTTGCGACAAATTTTTTTCAGATATGAAATTTGCGAAAAAAAATCCCTTCAACTTTCAAGCAGAGCTATCAGTTAAAGAGATTTTTGAATCAATCAGAACTTCTATAAAGGTAGATTATTGCTTTTACATGAACAATCCCCCAAATTGGGTGAAATTTAGTAACTATGCATTGAAAGTCTTGAGTTTTAATGCTTTCCCATCAAAGACTCCATAGGTGAAGTAGTTTACCCATTCACCTAAATTGATATACGTACTGATATCATTCACCTCAAGTTCTAAAGGCAAATGCCTATGGCCAAATACATAATAGTCGTGATGACTTTTTGCTTCGATTCCTTTACAGTAGGTTAGTAGCCATTCTTCTTGATCCTGAGACTTTTCTTCCTTGACTGTACTACTTATTCGACTTTTCTGTGACCATCCATTGGCTAGGCCAATTCCAGTATTAGGATGAACTCTGGCAAAGAGCCATTGACATACCTTACTCGTAAATATTTTCTTTAGAAGTTTGTATGTGCGATCTCCTGGACCAAGTCCATCTCCATGCCCTACTAAAATGCGCTTCTCATTGAAAGTGAATAGTTCTGGTTGTCTATGAATAGATACTCCTAGCTCATCTTCGAAATAATCGAACATCCAGATATCATGATTCCCCGTAAAGAAAAGTACAGGAATACCTTGGTCAGTTAACTCAGCGATTTTTCCTTGAAACCTTGAGAAGCCTTTAGGGATACTTCTTTTATACTCAAACCAAAAATCAAAAATATCTCCTACTAAGAAAATGGCATGCGCATCTTCTTTGATTTGGTCAAGCCAAGCGATAATTTTTTTTTCACGCACACGACTACTTTGAGAGTCAGGTGCACCTAGGTGAAAATCTGAAGCAAAATATACTCTTTTACCAGTAGGTATTTCTTGGTCTAGTTGAAACATCAAAAGTAAAAATAGATGGTTTATATAAATAAAAAAATCAGGCACTCATGGAGTGCCTGATTTAATTTGAATTGCTTCATTACTGATTATTTTCCTTCTGCTTCTATTGATGCTTCAGGTTCTTCAGAAGTATCTTCTTTCACTTCTTCAGAAATTTTTGTTTCGCCATTTAAATGAGTAGCGTCAGTAGCTTCTGCTTTTTCTTCTTCCTCAACTGAGCCATTATCACTTGTGTAAGTCTCATAATTTGTCTGATGCTCAAATGGTCGTTTCCCAATTAATCTTTCTAGATCAGATTGGAAAAGAACTTCTTTTTCTAACAATTCCTGTGCTACAACTTCGAGTTCTTGTTTTCTTTCGGAAAGCAATGCCTTGGTGTCTGTATATGCAGTTTCAATGATCTTCTTAACCTCTATGTCAATCTTTTCTGCCGTAGCATCAGAATAGGGCTTGTTGAAGTTGTACTCTGATTGTTTAGAATCATGAAATGAAATATTACCAATTTCTTTATTCATACCATATACTGTGACAATACTATAGGCCATTTTGGTAATTCTTTCTAAATCACTCAAAGCACCTGTTGATATTTTCCCGAAGACCAACTCTTCAGCAGCCCTTCCACCCAAGGCCATACACATTTCATCAATGAGTTGGTCTGTTTGGTATAGAAACTGCTCTTTTGGTAGATATTGGGCATACCCTAAGGCTGCCGTTCCTCTTGGAACTATACTTACTTTTACCAAAGGATCAGCATGTTCTAAGAACCATCCAGCAACTGCATGACCAGCCTCATGATAAGCCACGATTTTCTTCTCCTCTGGAGAGATTATTTTATTTTTCTTTTCTAAGCCTCCGATGACACGGTCAATGGCATCTTGAAAGTCCTGCATGTCAATAGCATTCTTGTCTTTTCTGGCAGCAATCAAGGCTGATTCATTACAAACATTCGCAATTTCTGCACCGGCAAATCCAGGAGTTTGTGCAGCTAATTTTCTAGCATCAACATCTTTACTGATTTTGAGAGGTTTAAGATGGACTTTGAAAATTGCATCTCTACCATTAATGTCTGGTTTATCAATGCTTATTTGCCTATCGAATCTACCTGCTCTTAAAAGTGCTGAATCCAAGACATCAGGCCTGTTTGTTGCGGCAAGAATAATAACTCCAGAATCTGTTGAGAATCCATCCATTTCAACTAGAAGTGAATTCAAAGTGTTTTCCCTTTCATCATTGGATCCAGGCATTTGCCCTTTCCCTCTTGAACGACCAATGGCGTCTATTTCATCAATAAAAACGATACACGGAGCCTTCTCTTTGGCTTGCTTGAACAAATCTCTTACTCTTGCAGCCCCTACTCCTACAAACATCTCTACAAAGTCAGAACCTGACAATGTGAAGAATGGAACTGCTGCTTCACCAGCTACGGCTTTAGCAAGTAATGTCTTTCCAGTACCTGGAGGGCCTATTAGTAAAGCTCCTTTAGGTATTTTACCACCCAGCTTCGTGAATTTACCTGGGGTCTTTAAGAAATCAACAATCTCTTTAACCTCTTCTTTGGCTTCTTCAAGTCCAGCTACATTATCAAAAGTGATTTTTACTTTATTTTCAGCATCGAATAATGCCGCTTTTGATTTTCCAATATTGAAAATTTGTCCTCCAGGGCCTCCTTGCCCAGTCATTCTTCTCATTAAGTACCAAAATCCAAAAATCAGTATTACTAAAAATCCATAATTGAAGAACACATCTGTAAGGTTGCTTTTTTCTCCATATTCTAAATCTACTCTTGAATCACTAGAGCTGGCACCATTAAGTTCAGTGTAATATCTTTCAAAACTTTCGATTGAACCTATTTTCAGCACATAATGAGCACCGCTACTTAGACCAAAAGAACTCTTATTTTCTAATTCGGCTTTGTATTTCGCATTTTCTAATGCTTCTGTTTTGAGCGTCAGCTCAACCATTAGTTGATTTCTAATGACTTCTATTTTACGGATGTCATTACTTTTGTACATTCTCTCGAATCTACTTTTAGTAATCATGACGCCCGATGAGTCATTGGTGAACAAACTAACACCTAAAACAACACCAATCAATATGACAATCACCCATATCTGATACCCTGGTTTTTGAGAGTTTTTAGGAAGGATATTTTTTTTCTTATCTGACATTATTTGTTTTTTCTTCGTTCGGAATCTTTACGTTATGTAGTCGTGTAAAGTTGGCAATTATTGCAAATCTTCAATATTAGTTATTTGAGCATCTCCCCAAAGCGTCTCTAAGGAAAAGAATTTGCGTTTTTCTTTTTGAAATATATGTGCAACTACATTGATATAATCGAGTAAAATCCACTCTTTGTTTTCACGACCTTCAGAATGCCAAGGAGATTCGTTGAATACCTTATGAACCTCTTCATCTATGGCCTCATAGATAGCATCAAGTTGTGTGTCTGAATTCCCAGTACAGATCACAAAGTAATCCGCTACTGAATTTTTGACATTACTAAGATCCATTACAGTTATATCTGAGGCTTTTTTCTCCTGCATCCCCTTCACTACCACCTGACTTAATTTTTCAGAGAGGGATAAATCATTTTTTGAAGTCATTCACTATCTTTGGTTGAAACTGTTAGAGACAGAAACATAATATTATTACTTTTCCGTCCAATCATCAAAACTACTAAAATCATTGTATAAAATCCTTGCCAAACCTTTTTTTATGGGCAAAAGGGTGGTTTATATGCCATCTTGTCACTCTACAAATGACGTAGCTTCTGATCTATTGAAAAATGGATCAATTGAAGAAGGGACTATTGTCATAACTGATCATCAGATACATGGTAGAGGACAGCAAGGAAATCAATGGGAGGCAGATCAGGGGAAAAACATCACTTGTTCACTTATCCTTAAGCCAAAGCCTCTGCTTGTTAAGGAGCAATTTGTTTTGAACGTGATGATATCCCTAGGAGTGGCTGACCTAGTAGAGAAAGTTACATCTAAGGATGCCAATGTTAAATGGCCCAATGATATTTACTGTGAGGGCCATAAAATCTGTGGAATATTGATCAGCAATATTGTCAGGAAAAATACTATTGAAACGACCGTTGCAGGAATTGGACTCAATGTTAATCAAATGCAATTTATGAATGGAAATGCAACTTCTCTGGCTTTACTATCGGGTAATGTAACATATAATCTAGAGCAGATACTTGAGTCACTTATAATGGCAGTAGAGAAGCGGTATTTTCAGTGGAAAAACAATTGTGATGATTTGTGGGATGACTATTTGTCTAAGCTCTATTGGCTGGATGAAGTAAGGACATTCGAAGCTAATGATGAATATTTCACAGGAATGATCAGGGGAGTATCAAGAACTGGGCAATTATTGATTGAAGATGAAGTGGGAGTAAAAGAATTTGAATTTAAGACTATTAGATTCGCGAAGTAATTATTATCAGTCGATAAGTCTCTAAACTGGACATTATCAACTAGCTTTGCATGATTTTTTTAAGTGCCGATTATGAAATACGATTTACAGTATCAAGACGATAAAACAAACGCTAGAGCAGGTGAATTGCATACCGCTCATGGAGTGATTCAGACTCCGATATTCATGCCGGTTGGTACAGCAGGGACCGTAAAAGGAGTGCAGCAACGATCATTGAAAGAGGATGTGAAAGCACAAATTATACTTGGTAATACTTATCACTTATACCTAAGGCCCGGTTTGGAGGTGCTTGAAGGAGTCGGTGGGTTGCATAAATTCAATGGATGGGACGGGCCGATATTGACAGACAGCGGAGGATACCAAGTTTTTTCACTAGCAGGCACACGTAAAATAACAGAAGAGGGAGTGACTTTTAAGTCTCATATTGATGGCTCTAAACATCTGTTTACACCTGAAGGGGTAATGGATATTCAGCGAAAGATTGGTGCTGATATTATTATGGCTTTCGATGAGTGTACGCCATATCCTTGTGATTTCAAGTATGCTAAAAACTCACTGGACATGACGCATAGATGGCTCAAAAGATGTTGTGATCAATTTGACAGTACCGAGGCTAGACATGGCTACGAGCAAACACTATTCCCAATAGTACAGGGTAGTACTTATAAAGATCTTAGAAAAGAATCAGCGGAGAAGATAGCATCATTTGGTAGAGATGGAAATGCAATAGGTGGATTGTCCGTTGGCGAACCAGCTGAGATGATGTATGAAATGACTGACTTAGTTTGTGGAATTCTTCCAAAAGACAAACCGCGATATTTGATGGGAGTAGGTACGCCTGCTAATATTTTGGAAAACATTGCATTGGGCGTTGACATGTTTGATTGTGTGATGCCTACTCGCAATGCGCGTAATGGGATGTTGTTTACCTCTGAGGGTTTTATCAATATCAAAAACCAGAAATGGAAAAATGACTTTAGTCCAATAGATATTAATCTTGGAGAGGTAAGCGGTTTTTATTCAAAGGCATACTTAAGACACTTGATTCATAGCAAAGAAATTTTGGGCGCAGAAATTGCTAGTATTCACAATTTGAGCTTTTACCTTTGGTTAGTGACCGAAGCTAGGAAGCAGATAATTGCCGGAACATTTGCTACATGGAAAAATGTAATGGTCGAAAAAGTATCAAGAAGACTCTAGGAACACTTTATGAAGCTCATCGATAAGTATATACTGAAGCGATTTTTAGGATCATTCTTTTTTGTAGTGTTGGTGATCGTTGCCGTGATTGTGGTCATTGACATTACTGAGAAGATTGATGATTTTGGGGAACATGAGGATCTTACACTATATCAGATCGTGTTTGATTATTACCTCAATTTTATTCCATTTATCGCCAATATGATTACTCCATTGACGGTATTTATTGCAACTGTTTTTGTTACTGCTAAGATGGCTGGGCATACAGAGATCGTAGCTATACTAAGTAGTGGTGTGAGTTTTAGAAGGTTCATGTTTCCTTATTTTATAGGGGCCGTAATTATTGCCTCACTAAGTTTCTATATGATAGGATGGGTGATTCCGCAATCCAACAAAGAAAAACTGAGGTTTGAGCTTCAGTACGTAAAAAATAAATTCTTCTACGATCAACGAAATACACATATTCAGGTAAGCCCCAATGTGTATTTGTATATGCAGAGCTTCAATAATCAGTCGAATAAAGGTTATCGGTTTACAATGGAGAGATTGGAAGATACTCAGCTCATCGAGAAGCTCTCTGCAAATCAAATCGAATGGAATGAAGAAAAGAAAAAGTGGACTCTTAAGAGGTGGCAACATCGTAAGATTGATGGTCTTACAGAAGTGATTACTGAAGGAAAAAACCTTGACACTACATTGGTGATCCTTCCTGAAGAGTTTGGGAGTAAGTGGAGTGACTATCAAGCGATGACGATTGATGAACTCAATACTGAAATATCTAAATTGAAATCAAGAGGAGCAAGTAATGTAGAGGTGTATGAAGTGGAAAAATATATAAGATATTCAGCACCATTTTCAGTTTTGATATTGACTTTCATGGGTGTCATTGTCTCGGCAAGAAAATCTAGAGGGGGCACTGGGTTGATGATAGCAGTAGGTTTTTTCCTCTCCTTTCTATTTATAATCTTTTTCATAATGAGTAAAACTATAGCGGAAGCGGGTTCTATACATCCGATATTTTCTGTTTGGATTCCCAATATTATTTTCACCGGAATAAGTTTATTTATGTATCGATTCCTGCCGAAATAATGTCATCCGTTAAAGATTATCTCCATCTTAACTTCCTAGTGGTAGTGTGGAGCTTTACAGCCATTTTAGGTGTGCTGATAACCATACCCGCTGTAGAAGTAGTCTTCTATAGGACATTGTTTGCAGCGATATCTCTAGCTGCCATATTGAAGTTCACCGATGGTAGGTTCGCCATTGGTCGTGTAAATATTATTAAAATGCTCCTAACAGGAGCTGTGATTGGGGCTCACTGGGTACTCTTTTTTGCGTCAGCCAGAGTTGCGAATGTTTCTATTAGTTTGATAGGGATGGCAACAGTTGCATTCTGGACTAGCTTACTAGAGCCAATGGTTAATCGAAAAAAAGTGAGTCTTTTCGAAGTGATTCTGGGTGTTGTAATTATTGGCGGATTATATATTGTCTATCAAGTGAATTTGTCCTATAAACTAGGCTTAATGATGGCGTTAGGATCGGCTATAATGGCAGCGATTTTTAGTGTGATAAATGGTCGACTTGCCCAAAAACATCATCATATGACCATTACAATGTATGAGATGATAGGTGCTTGCTTAGCTGTGGTGCTATTTATGCCAATTTACACAAAGTATTTCTCAGAATCAGGAGCGTTTCAATGGCGATTGTCTTCTAACGACTTTATATACATACTCATACTTGCGTTAGTGTGTACCGTATATGCCTTCTCCATATCAGTTGAGTTACTCAAAAGAATCTCTGTTTTTGCATCAAATTTATTTCTACATATGGAGCCAGTATATGGAATAGTATTGGCAGTTTTGATATTTGGTGAGGCAGAGAAAATGGACACTGGATTTTATGTTGGAGGAACGATTATCATACTTGCTGTATTTAGCTACCCGGTCGTGAAATTTTATCAGAAAAGAAAAAAGGCTAAGCTATAATTTGCTTGTCCATATTGCGTGATTCTTCTCCTCGATTTTAATTTCACTTTCAAAAATACCAAAAACAGCTGCTCCAGAACCTGTCATACTTGCGTATAAAGCTCCTTTTTTGTAAAGGGATTCTTTGATTTTTTTGATATTAGGATAATTAGGGAATATAGATTTTTCGAAATCGTTGCTTAGATTTTTCTTCCAGTGAAAAATTGCTTGATCTTCGATTTCTTCTTTGATGTTAATGGCAGAAGGAGTAGGTACTATTCCTACATATGCCTCAGAAGTTGAGATATGGATGTCGGGTTTGATGATGACTATATGTTTACCAGAAAGATCTAGATCAATAGGAGAGAAATGATTTCCTGTCCCGGTAACAAACATCACTTCATTTCTTACAAAGAAGGGACAGTCACTCCCTAATACACTGGCATATTCTTCCAATTGTTCAATAGACAATTCCAAACTGAACATGGTGTTGAGCATTATCAGTGCAAATGCTCCATCTGAGGACCCACCACCGAGACCAGCGCCAATAGGAATATTCTTATGGAGATGAATGTCGACTGGGCTTATACTATGATCCTCATTTAGCAAACGATATGCCTTTAAGCATAGGTTTTGATTGTTGTCTCCAGGAATCATGATTCCTGATGAAGTGAAATTGAGTTGTTTACTGGGAGTGATTTCTAATATATCTGACCAAGCTATAGGGTAAAAGCAAGATTCTAAATTATGATAGCCATCAGGTCTTTTTTCGGTGATGTTGAGACCTAGATTTATTTTTGCGTTGGGGAAGGAGATCAAATCAATAGTTTATAATAGACTTGCTAAGCTTATAAAGCCTAGCAAGTCCAATTGTTACCAATTACTTAGTGAGTTTTTCTATCATGTCTTCCGTGATTCCAGAATGAGAGAATCCACCATCATGCATTAAGTTTTGCATAGTGACCATTCTCGTATAGTCTGAGAACATAGATAGAATATAGTTCGCGCAATCTACTGCACTCGCATTTCCTAAAGGAGACATTGCCTCTGCATAATCCAGAAAAACATCAAATCCACCTACACCACTTCCTGCAGTAGTCATAGTCGGGGATTGTGATATAGTGTTCACACGTACATTTTTCATTTGCCCAAACCTTGCTCCGTAACTTCTAGCAATAGATTCAAGGACAGATTTCGCTTGAGCCATATCAGAGTAGTCAGGGAAAGTTCGTTGAGCAGCGATGTAAGTCAATGCCAATATTGATCCCCACTCATTCATTGCATCAGTCTTTTCAGCAGTTTGCATTACTTTATGGAATGATACACCCGAGATGTCCAATGTCTTTTGAAACCAGTCATAATTCAAGTCTCCATAGTCCCTTCCTTTTCTTACATTAGGACTCATTCCTATCGAGTGCAATACGAAGTCAAGCTTGCCTCCCAATATTTCCTGTGATTTCTCAAATAGATTAGTAAGGTCTTCTATCGATGTTGCATCTGCGGGGATTATTTCGGCATTACACTGTGCTGCAAGTTCATTTATTTTCCCCATTCGCATTGCTATAGGAGCGTTGGTCAATACAAATTCGGCACCTTCTTCATGTGCTCTAACAGCTGTTTTCCAAGCGATAGAGTTTTCATCTAATGCGCCAAAAATGATTCCTTTTTTTCCTTTTAGTAAGTCGTTACTCATTATAGTTGATTGATAGGTTTGACAATATATTGTGCTGACCTTAGTCAATACAATATTAGCAAAATAAGTTGATTTTTGGCAGGTGTTTTACCAAATCTACGTAGATTCGTAAGGATGGGAAAAGATGAAATATGAAGCAAGCAGACACACCAATTGGGATATTTGATAGCGGTATCGGAGGACTTACTGTTGCCAAGGCCGTCAAAGACAAATTGCCTAATGAGCGAATAGTCTATTTTGGTGATACCGCACATCTTCCATATGGTGATAAATCCGAAGCTGCTATTCAAGCCTATTGTGTTAAGATAGCAGATGTCTTACTCCAAAAGAGATGTAAGATTATCCTTATTGCATGCAATTCGGCAAGTTCTGTAGCGTTTGATTTACTGAAGGAATATGCTGGAAATAGTGCTAAAGTGATCAATGTAATAGATCCAATGATAAAGTATGTTTCAGAGAAGCATAGTAGTGGGAAAATAGGACTAATCGGGACCAAAAGAACAGTGCTTTCCGGAGTTTATAAAGATAAATTGTTCAATAGGTCACCTAACTTGCTACTGAGCCCATTAGCCACGCCTTTACTAGTCCCTATGATAGAAGAGGGTTATTTGAATAATAAGATCAGTCACAATATTATAGAAGATTATTTGTCTGATGAGAAACTAACTGGTATTTCAGGTTTGATTTTAGGTTGTACTCACTATCCACTGGTCAAAGACGAAATTTCCAATTATTACGATGGAAAGGTTGATGTGATTGATTCTGCAGAAAGAGTTGCATCAGAACTTGCACTCTATTTAGAACAAGAAAATATGTTGGCTAAAAATTCATCAAGCGAGTTGGATGAATTTCTTATTTCTGATTACACAGATTCTTTCGCCCGAACCGCACAAATGTTTTTTCAAGATGAAATATCAATTTCGCACTACCCCCTTTGGGAGTGAAAAGACATGTAATGTATCAAGTTACCTCGAGTGTAATACGTCTTATTTAAGGGTTATATTTACGAGTATATGGAAATGAATAGCATTTTCTTTTTTTTACCACTATTGCTAGTGTTTACGGTTCTTGCGGTTTACGCAGAGCGTAAGGTGTCAGCTTTCATCCAAGATCGATATGGTCCTATGGAAGTCGGGTATTATGGCATTATTCAGACAGTGGCTGATTTATTAAAACTTATTCAAAAAGAGGATATCATTCCTCGAAATGCAGATCGAAAATTATTTCTCGTAGCACCAATCATTGTCTTCGTTGCAATCTTTGCTGGATTTTCTATTATACCTATTGCACCTGACTGGCCTGGTTTGACTTTGACTTCCGGTGTATTTTTCTTATTGGCAATCGTTTCTCTTGACGTGATAGGTATCTTGATGGCTGGGTGGGGTGCTAATAATAAATTCTCACTGTTTGGAGCACTAAGAGCAGTTGCTCAGATAGTTTCCTACGAAATCCCTGTTGGCCTTTCTATATTGGCAGTAGTGATGGTTTGCCAAACGCTCGATCTCCAAGATATTTCTTTCCAACAAGGAATTCTAGCTGAGGAAGTAGCTAATCCATATTGGCTTGGAATTACCTCCTGGGGTGTTAATGTTCAAGAGATTGGCGGTGTAATGGCGTGGAATATAGTAAAATCACCATTTTTAATATTCGTATTTATTATCTTTTTCATAGCAACTCTAGCAGAAAGTAACAGAGCACCTTTTGACTTGCCTGAGGCAGAATCTGAATTAGTGGCTGGATTTCACACCGAGTACTCTGGATTTAGATGGTCTGTAATAATGTTGTCAGAATATGGTATGATGCTGCTCTCAGCGCTTTTGGGAGTGGTGTTATTTTTTGGTAGTTGGAATACTCCATTTCCAAATATTGGGAATATTTCGTTGGCCAATTGGACAACAGGAAATGTGGCTGAGTTGTCAGGGTTACTATGGCCTATATTTTGGCTTTTGTCAAAAACGTTTGTATTAGTTTTGATGCAAATGTGGGTTAGGTGGACATTCCCAAGACTCAGAATGGATCAATTGATGAATTTGTCATGGAAGTATCTAACTCCGGCTTCTATTTGCTTGATTTTTATCACAGGATTGTGGAGATTAATCATTCTTAATTGATAATGAGGAAAATTACAAACATACTTCTTTGTGTTTTTTCAATGGTATTCACCATTGATGTCTGCGCGCAGTCTTTTACTCAGCGTATTGATTCATTAAAAAACATTGCCCAAAGTGGTTCAGATATAGACAGAGTGGTCGCTTACACCGATTTGATGTTTATGCTCTCTTATCAGGATGTCAAACAATCTGTTGAATATGGAGAATTGGCATTTGCCTTAGCAGATGAGTTAGGCATCGACACCCTCAGTCTTTATGCACATCGAATTGCTTCAGAAACATATGCTGAATGGGGTAGGAATATTGAGGCACTTCGCCATGCCCAGATTGCACTCGAAATACAGACTAAGCTGAATCACCCCGAAATGTATGTAATTATCAATAATATTGGTGACATCTATTTCGAGTTGAATGACTATGAACAAGCGTATCGGTCATTCCAAAATTCATTACAGCTGAGTAGAGAAATAGGAGATGAATTTATGGAAGGAATGACCATGTTCAATATAGGTCGTGTTTATAAAGTACAAGCCAATTATCCAATGGCGCTAGAGTATATTGGTAAATCCAAGGCAACAAGTACTCGTATTGATGATATTGCTGGTATTGCCTATAGTGACTATGAACTTGGAATGATCTCTCAATTGATGGGTAATAGCGATGAAGCCAAAGAATACCTTGAAAAAGCAATTTCATTATCTGACTCTTTAAACTTATATCAACTCTCAGCACAAAGTATGGTCAGTATTGCGGGTGTATATAAGGAAGAAAATAATTATTTAAAATCTCTGGAATACTATCATCAGTCACTAAAAGAAAGTAAGAGTATAAATGATTATAAAGGTATTGCAGAGGCATATTTGGGTTTAGGAGAATTACAACTACTGATGAATTCAGTTGAGAGCGCTTCAGAAAGTTTGCACAAGGGTCTTGGTTATGCTAATACGCTTAGTGCTAAAAAGCTTGAGTATCAGTTTTATAATCAACTCTCTTCTTTTTATGAGAAAAAGGGGAAGCCTGAAGAGGCACTCAACTATTATAAAAAATTCAAAACATTAAGTGATAGCGTTTTTGATAAGGATGTCAATATCCAGGTTGCTTTGATGGAGACGCAATATGAATCTGTCAAAAAAGACAAAGAGATCGCTCAACTTAATGTTAGTAAAACGAGTCAAAATGCTAAAATTGAAAAGCAAAATTTTCAAACACTCGTATTGGTGTTTGGGCTTATTCTACTGGCAGTAATGGTTGTTGTTGCTGTGTTTATTGGTGTCAACAGAAGAAAGGCCAATGATATGCTTAGACAGCAGAAAGAAGAAATTACAACAAAGAATAGTGAACTTAATAAATTGAATAAAGTGAAGGATAAATTCTTCACTATCATCTCCCATGATCTAAAATCACCTTTCCAGTCCTTGAGTGGAATATTGGAGCTTATGAGTATGAATGCTCTAAGCGATCGAGAAGTGAAAAAGTTATTCAAAGATTTGAAATTGAAATTTGACGGGACAAATGCCTTACTAGAAAACTTATTGGAATGGGCTCGTATGCAAATGAAAGAAACCAAATTTGATCCCAATCAAGTGGAACTACATGCAACAGTCGAGGAAGAGTTGACGGTAATCAAAAACTCTAAATTCAAGGATATAGATCTGCAAAACAATGTAGAGAAAGTAGCATTGGCTCATGCTGACATGAATATGTTCAAGCTTGTGATTAGAAATTTGGTGAGTAACGCAGTGAAGTTTACCAAAAAAAATGGCAACATAGAAGTGCTTTCAGAAGATATGGGAGACTTTGTTTGTATTTCAGTTAAGGATAATGGAATAGGTATAAGCGAAGAAAATAAACAAAAAATATTCAGCGAGGAGAGTAGTGTAACAACACTTGGAACAGAGCTTGAATCTGGAACTGGACTGGGACTCAATCTATGCAAAGAATTTATCGAGATGCATGGTGGAAAAATTTGGGTCGAAAGTGAGGAAGGTAAGGGCAGTGTTTTTAAATTTACGCTTAAGAAAGCGAGCTAAATTTGAAAAATTCCAAATCTAATTATTGGAGCAATATCACCACAACAATCAAGACCTTAGCACAAGGACTGAAAATTACTGCTCACCATTTCAGAAAGTCAACCTCATCACGAACAGCTACTGGTATAGATCAACCAGATTATTTCGATAAAAAGGAAGGCCTTTCTACCCTTCAATACCCTCATGAATCTTTCTCTATTCCAGATAATGGTAGATATCGGCTACACAACGAAATGGATGATTGTATCGTCTGTGACAAATGTGTTAAAATATGCCCTGTGGATTGCATTGAGATAGATGCTATTCGTGCGGTTGAAGAAATTGGTAAAACTTCAGATGGAACTCCAAAAAGGATTCATGGGGCGAAGTTCGATATAGATATGTCAAAATGTTGCTTTTGTGGTCTTTGTACGACAGTTTGCCCAACAGAGAGTTTGACCATGACTAAGACTTACGACTTTAGTGAGTATGATGTACAAGATCATACGTACGCTTATGCCACTATGACGCCTCTTGAGGTTTTAGAAAAGACCAAAGCATTGGAAGATTATAATAAAGAAAAAGAGGCTACGAAGACAGTAGCTATAACTTCTAATAGTGGGACTGCGAAGCCAGTTTTCAAACCTAAAATTAGTATGAAACCGAAAGTTGAGGGGAAGTCTTCAAAGCCAGCTTTCAAACCAAGAGTGCCGCCAAAGAAGGATAGTTCTTCTGATCAGCGAGGAGGTGAGGAATCATGATTGTCACTTTTTATATTTTTGCTTCTATTGCCGTTCTATTTTCTCTGATCATACTACTCACTAAAAACGTCCTCTATGCCGCATTTTCACTTGTGGTGGTGTTCTTCTGTTTAGCAGGGATCTACGTCATGTCAGGAGCCCCATTTGTAGGAGTCACTCAGATACTGGTTTATATAGGAGGTATCATTGTATTTATCGTCTTTGGAGTGATGCTGACAAATAAACTGAATGATAAAAATGTTCTCTCTGAGTCTCACAACTGCGTCTTGGGCTATGGAATTGGTGTGATATTGTTTGTGGGCTTTACTGTTTTAATTAATCAGATTAATTTCCAAGTACATGGTCTTGAAAGTATAGTGAATTCTAGTAATGATGTCAGGCAGATCGGTATATTATTGATGTCAGATTACTTGATTCCTTTTGAAATCTCAGGCGTATTATTATTGCTGGCCCTCATTGGAGCAACAGTCATCGCGGGTAGGAAAAGGGAGGAACAGTTATGATTCCCATTGAGCACTTTCTGATTTTGGCTGGTTTTCTATTTCTTATTGGATTTGTCATTGTGATAACAAAGAAGAATGCCATAATGGTACTCATTGGGATAGAATTGATGCTCAATGGAGCGAATCTTAACTTAATTAGCTTCAGTGCTTCTGATCCCAATATCGGAGGTCAGATGTTTGCACTTTTTGTGATTTTGATAGCGGCAGCGGAAGCCGCTGTTGCATTGGCGATCATACTCAATGTGTATAAGTATTATCGTACATCCAATGTCGATGAAATCAATCAAATAAAACCTTGAGCTAAATGCCAGATATTTTTCAAGGACATGAATTATTATTAGCACTAACAGTATTACTGATTCCATTGGTATCTTTTGTGATCATGACCCTGATGAAAGGCCGATCAGAAAGAACACTTGGATCTATTGCAACTACATTATCGGGGATCACTTTTCTCATTGCACTTATTCTTTCTTTAAATCTGATTATTGGTGATAATGTCTATCAACAGATACAGTGGTTTGCTTTGGGGGCTGAGCTTACTTTTAATGTAGGTGTATTTCTTGATGAACTGACCGGGGTAATGCTCACAGTAGTGACATTTATCGCTTTTATGGTGCATCTTTTTTCAAAAAACTATATGTCTGGTGATAAGGAATACGGAAGGTATTTTGGGCTCTTAGGCTTGTTTACGTTCTCAATGCTTGGAATAGTGATCGCTGACAACCTTCTATTACTATTTATTTTCTGGGAGCTTGTTGGCTTCTCTTCATATTTGTTGATAGGTTTTTGGTATGAAAAACCATCTGCTATCAAGGCGAGTAAGAAAGCATTTATAGTCAATAGAATTGGTGACTTAGGATTTGTTATCGCAATAATGATTTTCTGGACTGAATATGGGACAGTTGATTTTTCAATATTACATCAAGTTGGTTATCGTGATTCGTTTTGGGTTGGTGTAGCAGGACTTGGTTTGTTGGGAGGCGTGATGGGGAAATCTGCGCAATTTCCTCTGCAGGTATGGCTACCCGATGCGATGGAAGGTCCGACTCCAGTATCGGCATTAATACACGCAGCAACAATGGTTGCTGCTGGAATATTTTTACTGGCTAGAGTGTTTGTATTACTATCTCCGCAAGTACTTGATGTGATCACAGTAATTGGAGCCATAACAGCATTTATGGGAGCGATTGCCGCCATCAGGCAATATGATATTAAGAAAGTGTTGGCATTTTCAACCATATCTCAACTTGGGTACATGGTGATGGGAATAGGAGTTGGGGCTACAGGTGGAGCAGTATTTCATTTGGTGACACACGCATTCTTCAAAGCCTGCTTGTTTCTGTCAGCGGGTGCTGTGATTCATTGGATGCATCAGCAAGACAATCATAAGACCAATGATCAAGATATGCGCTCTATGGGTGGGCTGAGGAAATATCTTCCGATTGTATTTGTGACTTTTCTGATTTCAGCAATGTCTTTAGCGGGTCTACCACTTATGTCAGGATTCTTATCAAAAGATGCGATACTCACCGGTGTTTATCAATGGACGCTTGATCACTCTCACTATGGATTCGTAGCAATATTGGTGATGACTTTGGCCTTTGGTTCGGTGTTGCTCACGGGATATTATATGACCAGACAAGTTATCTTGGTTTTTGTTGGAGAAGTTAGATCCAAGCTGTCCAATGAAAGTAAGCGGTTGCCTATGGGTATGACTATTCCCTTGATATTGTTGGCTACTGGAGCTACTTGGTTATTGTTTTCTACTAACCCAATGGACCCAACGAGTAGTTGGCTGATGACTTTGTTTTCCAGTGACTTCGAGCAAGCCATTCCGCATAATATCCATTCGATGGTATTCAAGATTGCACTTATTTTATCTCTATTGGGAATAGGGCTAAGCTATATGAAGTTCAGAAAATATGTTGAAACAAAAAGCTCAGTTGGCTTAACCTCTATAGTCAATCAAATATCCACGAACAACTGGTATTTGGACAAAATATATGATGTCACTTTTGTAAATGCAATGCTGAAATTATCATCCTTCGCAAGGATGATGGAAGTACACTTGATAGATCGTATTGTGAATTACATCGGTATCTTTCAAGTCATATTGAGCAGAGTGATTGGTTGGAGTGATAGGCATGTGGTCGATGGTATTGTTCACCTAACAACATCAGCAGTATATGGCGTTGGCAAGATTGCCAAAAGTGCTCAAGGTGATAATGCTCAGAGATATATTATGACGGCATTGATAAGTATTATATTTATTGCGGGAGGTTTAGCCTTTTACTTTTTTAAATATTAAGCAAATATGGGATCATCCATTCTGAATTATTTGATTTTTATTCCTTTGGTAGCAACATTATTGGTGTTGGTAGTGCCATCTACTTATAAATCAGGCTATAAAATGATTGCATTAGGAGCATCTGTGCTTCAGTTGGTTTTCGCAATATTGCTATATTTAGGCTATTCGAAGGGAGCAGGCTCGCCAGTAGGATTAGATCAATTGTCTGAATTTCAGTTTGTGACTAAATTGGATTGGATCTCCATGAATCTAGGGTCATTGGGGAAGTTATCGATAGACTATTTTGTTGGAATAGATGGACTGAGTGTCACGATGGTGTTCTTATCAGTCATCGTAATGTTGGTAGGCGTGATTGCTTCTTGGAATGTTACCGAGAAGCAGAAGGGTTACTTTGCACTATACTTAATTTTAAATACTGCGGTTATTGGGTGCTTTACAGCGCTCGATATGTTTCTTTTCTACTTGTTTTTCGAATTTATGCTTTTGCCGATGTATTTCCTTATCGGAATATGGGGAGGAGCAAGACGAGAATATGCATCCATCAAGTTCTTCTTATACACTCTCTTAGGATCAGTCTTTATTCTGGTGGTGATGATTGGCCTGTACAGCTCGGTTATAGATCCAGTGGAGACAGGTGCCTTGATTGGGATAAATGATGTGACAATTGTACAACAAATGTTAGCAACTGGGACTATCGATTCTTCGGCCATCGTAAGGACTTTCGATATGGTTGCGATGACCAATCCAGCGAATTATATTCCAAATAGTGTCTTGGGATTTGTAAATGGTGGAATACTGTTTGATCTTCCCATTAGATTGATTGCTTTCTTGATGTTATTTATTGGCTTCGCCATCAAAATACCAGTGGTGCCAGTTCATACCTGGTTGCCCGATGCACATGTGGAGGCTTCGACTCCTATTTCAGTGGTACTTGCAGGAATTCTCCTTAAGATTGGCGGCTATGGATTGATCAGAGTTGGCTATGCTATCTTTCCAGATGGAGCCGTTCATTGGGCATGGCTCGTAGGGGGGCTAGGTGTGTTGTCGATCATATATGGAGGCTTCAATGCATTGGCGAGTAAAGATCTTAAGCGACTTATCGCCTATTCTTCAATATCTCATATGGGATTTGTTCTTCTAGGGCTGGCATCTGTGACTGTAGAAGGAGTATCAGGTGCCATGTATCAGATGTTCAGTCATGGTATTATTTCGGCAGCGCTATTCTTAATAGCCGGGGTTCTTTATGATCGTACGCATGATAGAATGATCAAAAATTATTCAGGACTTGCCTCTAAGATGCCTAAGTATACAGTAGTAGTGGTAATCACATTTTTTGCATCACTGGGATTGCCTGGGTTTTCAGGATTCATTGCAGAGATCTTTGTTTTTCTAGGAGCGTTCAAGTCATTCTCCGTTAATCAGCTTTTACCAAGATGGATGGCAATCGTTGCCACTTTCGGACTGCTCCTAAGTGCCGCATATTATCTTTGGACTATTCAGAGAATGTACTTCGGTAAGTTCATGGTTAAGGAATCAAGTTGGAATGCAAAACTTGCAGATTTAACCACACGAGAATATGTTTTATTCATACCGCTAATATTGCTGATGTTACTATTTGGGATCTTCCCACAATTGTTACTTGATTTTACCAACTCATCGATTGAGTACTTTGTTTTATTTGTCAATGAGCAAGGTGTAGAAAACCTTCAAAAATTACTATCTAAGTAATGTTAGATTTTATAATACAGACCTCAATAGCTGACACGGTAACCGGTGTTATCAGTAATCTAGGGGACTACATTTCTGAGATGCTCCTGATGAGTGCTATTGTTTTGTTGGTGGTTATCGATCTGATTTTGAAACATTCCCAAAAAAAACAAATCATTTTTGGCGTATTGAGCATATTCTTTATTGGTTTAATATTAGCATTTATGATTCATGGGATCTCCTATCAATCACAAATAAGCTTATTCTCAGGAGTCAAACTTATTTTGATGTTAGCAACTATTGGAAGTATAGTATTGATGATGCAAGATCAATTGGCTAGACCAGGAGAGAATTATGTTATGGTATTGGGCGTTTTGATGGGAAGCTTTTTCCTAATCAATAGTGAAACACTTCTTACATTTTATATATCACTTGAAGTAATGTCGATAAGTGCCTACATTTTAACAGTACTTCGTTTTGATAAAAAAAGTGCAGAGGCAGGACTCAAGTACTTATTGTTCGGAGCAACTTCTTCAGCGATTATGCTTTTTGGGATTTCCCTGGTCTATGGATTTTCGGGAACCATTGCGTTAGATCAAATAAACATCAATAACATGATCACGGCAGTGGGTGTTTATCCAGTAATTGTTGCTTTTGGGATGTTGTCCATCGGTCTACTATTCAAGATAGCAGCTGCACCTCAACATATATGGAGTCCTGATGTTTACCAAACTACCAATACATCTGTTGTAGCCTATTTTTCTATAGTTCCCAAAATTACCGGAATCATTGCCTTTTTAGTGTTGTTGAGTAATATCAATATTCCAATGAATTGGGTCAGCACAGTACTGAGTATTGTGGCGATAATCACCATGATTACTGGAAATTTCGCGGCACTTTGGCAAAAGAATGTTAAACGCATGTTAGCATATTCTTCCATCGCACATACGGGTTTTTTATTGATTCCAGTTATTGTCAATAGCGAAACTGCTTGGCAAAGCTTTGTGTTCTATGCAATGATCTACATGATAATGAATTTGGCGGCATTTGCATTGGTGATGAAATTAGAAAAAGCCACTAATACTTTTGAAATTATTAATTATGCCGGATTAGGTAAGGTTATGCCTTTCACTGGTGTACTATTTCTAATAGTGATGGTCTCTTTGGTGGGTCTGCCACCTACAGCAGGTTTTAGCGCCAAGTTATTTTTATTTTCGGCAATCTGGGAATCTTATGCTGACTCAGGAAGCACATTGATGCTGGTATTACTTGCTACAGGAGTACTGAATACGGTAGTTGCTTTATTCTATTATCTCAAAATTCCGTATTTCATGTTTATAAAAGATGCGGTGTCAGCTAATATCACAATTAGTAATAGTTCGAGATGGCTGAATTATTTTGCCACCATTATGGTTTTCTTGCTTTTGGTGTTATTCTTTAAACCAGATTGGTTGATGGAGTTGATTTATAATATTAGTTTTGGCATATAAACCTTCCTAAATGAGCGATTTTATCAAACATGAGTGTGGAATAGCACTCGTAAGACTTAGAAAGCCACTTTCGTATTTTATTGAAAAATACGGAACTCCCGCTTACGCAATGAACAAGATGTACATCTTGATGGAAAAGCAAAAGAACAGGGGGCAAGATGGTGCCGGTATTGCGAATATAAAGATTGATCAAGAGCCTGGAGGTAGATATATCAGTAGGTATCGGTCAATTGACACCAATCCAGTAGGATCTATATTCGAAAAGATTGGGAGAAAGTACCGAAAAGCTCAAAAAATGGGTGGAGATCAATTTTATGATGATCGTTGGTTCAAAAACAACGCTGCATTTTCTGGGGAGCTATGGCTGGGTCACTTGAGATATGGTACTCATGGAAAGAATAGTGTAGAGACATGTCATCCAATAATGAGACAAAATAACTGGCGTAGTAGGTCATTGGTTGTTGCTGGTAATTTCAATATGACCAATGTCGATGAGCTTTTTAACATATTAGTTGATTTAGGGCAGCATCCAAAAGATAGAGCTGATACAGTAACGGTGATGGAAAAGATTGGGCACTTCTTGGATGAAGAGAACGAAGCCATCTACCAGAAATATAAGAATACACATAGTAAGCGAGAGATCACTGACCTCATAGAAAGTGAATTGGACTTGCAACAAGTTCTTAAGAGAGCTTGTAAGGATTTTGATGGTGGATATGCTATGGCTGGAATGACTGGATATGGTGCTGCATTTGTAGCACGTGATCCATCGGGAATTAGACCAGCATATTACTATGCTGATGACGAGGTTGTAGTAGTAGCTTCAGAGAAGCCAGCAATCAAGACAGCTTTTAATGTTGATTACGACCAGATCAAAGAAATTGATCGCGGACATGCATTGATTATTAACAAATCAGGTGACTACGGTGAATACCCATTTATTGATCAACTGAAGAAAACATCATGTAGCTTTGAGAGAATCTATTTCTCTAGAGGATCTGATCCAGATATTTATAATGAGAGAAAAGCGTTAGGTAAAAATCTTATTCCGCAGATTTTAAAATCTATCAATTACGACCTAAAACATACTGTATTTTCATACATTCCTAACACTGCTGAAACAGCATATATCGGAATGATGGAAGGTATAGAAGATTACTTAATGCAAAAGCGTAAGGAAGTAATTGTTGATGGTAAACCTCATGTTGACTCGATAGAAGAGATTTTGACTTTTAGACCAAGAGTAGAGAAACTGGTCATGAAGGATGTGAAAATGCGAACCTTTATCACGGATGATAGCAGTCGTGATGAGATGGTGGCCCATGTATATGACACTACTTATGAAGTGATCGAAAAAGGAGTCGACACACTTGTTATTATAGATGACTCAATTGTTCGCGGGACTACTTTAGAGAAGAGTATTTTGAAAATGCTTGACAAACTTGATCCTAAAAAAATCGTTATTGTTTCTTCAGCACCACAAATCAGATTCCCTGATTGTTATGGTATAGATATGTCAAAAATATTTGAATTCGTGGCATTTAGAGCTTTGTTGGAATTAATTAAGGAAAACGGGAAACAGGACTTATTAAATGCAGTTTATGAAAAAGCTAAACTTGCACTCGAAGAAGAGCTGAATTTCAATGAGGTCAATGCGCTTTATGATCACTTCACTTACGAAGAAGTGTCAAATAAAATTGCGGAAATAGTGAAGCCTGAAGGAATGAAGGCTGACTTAGAAGTGATATACCAGACAGTAGACAATCTTCACAAGGCTTGTCCTAATCATATAGGTGATTGGTACTTTACTGGAAACTTCCCAACTAAAGGGGGGACAAGGGTTGCCAATAAAGCATTTGTCAACTTTATGGAAGGAAAGATGGTAAGGGCTTATTGATAAAGGTTAAGATAAATTAAGACTTCTCTTTAAGAGATCGCATCATTTTATTAGCAAACACAAAGTTGTTTAGTTCTTCTACATCAGAATGAACTATGTTTTGATTATTGCCTTCCCAGAGCTTGTCGCCTTTGTGAAGAAACATGATATTGTCTCCAATCTCCATCACTGAATTCATATCATGTGTGACTACGACAGTCGTGATACTATATTCCTCGGTGATTTCTTTGATAAGGTTATCTATCAGAATAGAGGTTTGTGGATCAAGTCCTGAATTGGGTTCATCACAAAATAGATATTTGGAGCTATTGACAATTGCACGTGCTATTCCTACACGTTTTTTCATTCCACCACTTATTTCCGAAGGCATTTTGGAATTGGTGTCTTCCAATCCTACTCGTCTAAGACAAAAATTTACTCGGTCAAGCTTTTCATCCAGAGGCATTTTTGTTAAAACATCCAATGGAAACATGACATTCTCTTGAACATTTTTTGAATCAAATAGCGCACCTCCTTGAAACAGCATCCCAATTTCTCTTCTGATTTCTATCTTTAAATCTTTACTCGCAGTGGTGAATTCACGACTATCATAGTAGATGTTCCCTTGATCTGGTTGTGTGAGTCCGACTATGCATTTCAGAAGAACGCTCTTTCCAGTACCGCTAGCACCTAAGATTAGATTGGTTTTTCCTTGTTCGAATTTTCCTGAAATTCCGTTAAGGACAGTTTTCCCATCGAAAGATTTATATATGTTTTCAATCTCAATCATAGAAGTAACTGGGCTAGAAAATAATCGGCAAAAAGAATAGCTATCACACTTGTGGTTACCGCCTGTGTGCTGGCAATACCAACCTCCAATGCTCCACCAGAAGTGTAAAACCCCTTATATGAGGAGATCGTTGAGACTAGGAATGCAAAGACAAATGACTTGATCAGCGCAAACAGTACTGTGAATTGATTGAAATCAAAGCGTATGCCATAGATGTAGTCACTAGGAGAGATAATACCTGCAAATACACCAACCAAATACCCCCCAACCATAGATAATATTCCTGCAAGAATAACCAGTAGGGGATACATTAATACTGATGCTAAGACTTTGGGTAGGACCAAGTATGAACTTGAGTTGATTCCCATAACTTCTAGAGCATCTATTTGTTCGGTAATACGCATAGTGCCAAGCCCACTGGCCATACTTGAACCTACTTTACCAGCAAAGATAAGTGCAATGATGGTAGGAGCTAGCTCAAGGATAGTCATATCACGAACGACTAGTGAGATCACATAGTCGGGTATTAAGGGATTGACTAAATTAAAGGCTGTTTGCAGCGTAGTCACGGCACCCATAAATGAAGAAACAATTGCCACTAAGACAATAGAGTTAATTCCTATCAATTGACATTCTTCAATGGTAAGCTTGAAGTATGTGGAAAAGGACTCTCTATTTGTAAATAAAGAACCCAAAAACATAAAATACTTCCCGATATTAGCAACGAACATATATTGAAGTTTGTCTTTTCAAGTTAAGTAAATAAATTGCCTTCATTCTTTCCTTAATGGAAGGTCTCGAAAGATAACACCTTATATCATAAAGTAAAATAATAAAAATCAACATGGGGAAATTAGTAGTAGTTACTGGTGCGACAAAGGGAATCGGAAGAGCAATTGTTCAACGGTTTGCTAAAGAAGGATATGATATTGTTGGTTGTGCGAGGAGTGAAGCAGATT
This sequence comes from Cyclobacteriaceae bacterium, assembly GCA_034112085.1. GTDB lineage: Bacteria > Bacteroidota > Bacteroidia > Cytophagales > Cyclobacteriaceae > JAWUWD01. The sequence continues at coordinate 10,388 of JAWUWD010000054.1, read as the reverse complement.
TGATCATTCTTAAAGAAGTAATCGAGGAAAAATATAATGTTTCGGTAAATATTCACGCTACTGACATGTCCAATAAAGAGGAAGTGTTGACTTTTGGGACTTTTATTAGGAATCTCAAAGGTCAAGTAGAAATTCTCGTCAATAATGCAGGTATATTTATCCCGGGTCTAATCATTGATGAAAAAGATGGAGCATTAGAACAAATGATTCAAACGAATCTATATAGTGCGTATCATTTGACTAGATCACTTGTTGATGATATGATGTCCCAGAAGAAGGGACATATATTTAACATGTGCTCAACCGCCAGTATTATGCCGCACGAAAATGGTGGATCCTATTGTATTTCGAAGTACGCATTGTTGGGGATGACTAAGGTACTCAGGGAGGAATTGAAGTTACACAATATTAGGGTGACAGCTATATTGCCAGGGCCTACTTACACTGCTAGCTGGGAAGGTGTGGACTTGCCAGAAGAACGTTTTATAAAAGCTGATGATGTTGCCAATGCGGTATGGGGTGCTTATGCAATGTCAGAGAGCACTGTTATTGAAGAAATATTGATTCGGCCACAGCTAGGTGATCTTTAAATAGTCTTACAGTTCGTAGTGCCATAGTCTATAGATAATCATTACTGTTTTTTTAGCTATTGGCTTAAAAACTGTGGACTAACTATCTCATCTTCGGCATATTCAATCCTTTTTTGATGACTATGATCCTAATAATAACAATCAGTGATACTGTTGAGATATAATTGACGTTGGCCGGGACAGAGAGCTCTTGAAGTAAGAAAAAAATCAATGCTCCTGCCAGACATGCGGTAGCATATATTTCTTTTCTGAATATCAATGGAATTTCATTACATAATATATCTCTAATAACTCCACCTACTACTGCTGATACCATGCCCATAGCTATGGCCATTCCGGGATTGATACCCATAGAAAGTGCTTTTTCAAGACCAAGAATTGTAAAAATTGCGATACCTATCGTGTCAAAAATGAAAAGTGTGCGCGTCATATTGACGATGTATTTCCTGAAAATATAAGTGAATGGAACTGCAGCCAATATTATTACTGGGTAAATTGGATCTGTGATCCATCCAACTGGATAATTCCCCAAAAGAATATCTCTTGTAGTTCCGCCTCCAACAGCGGTAACAAAACCGATGACTGCTGCTCCAAAAAGGTCTAAGTCTTTTTTCGCAGCTAGCCTCACGCCACTTATTGCGAAAACAAAAGTGCCTATGATGTCCAAGAAGTACAATAGATTCATATGGTAAAATTAAGTTGTATTTTGAGAATTTTATTACAAATTAACAATTTTCATTATCTTTGCCGCCTTGAAAAATAGCTAAATAATACAAAGTAAAATCATGGCAATAGTAAAAAAAGGAGATCAGATCAAAGTACACTACACGGGTAAATTAACAGATGGAACCGTATTTGATTCATCAGAAGGAAGAGAACCTTTAGCATTCCAAGTGGGAGCAGGAATGATGATTGCTGGTTTTGATAAGGCAGTAGACGGGATGAATGTTGGAGATAAGAAAACGGCTAATATTCCAGCTGATGAGGCCTATGGACAGAAGAGCGAAGAGATGATATTCGAAGTTCCTCGCACTAATTTACCTGAAGACATGGAAGTAGTGGTAGGGATGCCATTGGCGATGCAACAGCCTGATGGAACTCCAGTACCTGTAACTATAGCAGAAATCAAAGGAGATAAGGTCATCATAGATGCCAATCATGATCTTGCAGGGAAAGACCTTGTGTTTGATATCGAAGTAGTAGAGATTGTATAAGACTAATTTGAGACAATAAAAAAGCCATCCTACTATAAGTGGGATGGCTTTTTTTATAGATTAAAAATCTGCTAGTGAGACTCTTCTTCTTTGTTGGTCTTATTGAAATCCATGAATCCGATAGCCGCTCCAAACCCCATTAGTCCTGCTACAATAGTGATAAATAAAGTTGCTCCGTCTCCTATAAATTGCTCGAACATGATGTTGTTGGTTTAAAGTTATTTGTTGATAACAAAGCTAATAGTTTCACTGAGAAAAGTAAAATAATGAAACGGAAAATTATATACAGTGGTGAGAGATAATGTATTCACCACTGACGGTTGTTTATCACTCAATAATAATAGTCACCTTATTTAAGAAACCTGTTTTTAAAGTGTCTGTCTGCACACCTGCACCATCATTGTTTTTATCACCTTTCTCTACATTTACAAAGTAGGGAATGACTTCCAATTTTTTGAAAGTAGTTTTTCCTTTTTTGTCAGTAAGTTGGGCTTTACCAACAAGATTTTCCTCTGCTCGATAATCTTCGTCCGAAGTATATAACTGTACTTTAGCTCCTTCTACAGGGTTTCCTAGTTCATTGAGTACCGTGATCTTTAAAGATGTTGGAAGAAAAGTAGTGCTATTAAATGCAAACAATACTGATGTTAGCAGTAGTAGGCTAAATATGATTTTGATTGATTTTCTCATTACTGATTCGTTTCAATTTAAATTAAACACTATTTAATCAACAAGACGCCACCTCGTTGTTCCTGCACACCACGAGCTTCATTGTTTTTGTCAATGTATTTCACAATATAAGCATAGGTTCCAAGTGGAAGTGGCTTACTCAAACTATTGCCATACCCACCATTCCATTCGAAGTTGAGATCTGTTGATTGAAAAACTAATTCTCCCCATCTGTTATATATGTAGATTTCAAATGCATCTTCCTTCAAGAATAATGAATAGATAGAGAAATTTTGATTCTCTCCTACACTACTTGATGGACGAAAAGCATTAGGCGCTACAATCCTTGGCTGACAGTCTTCTACAACACTGACTGTGTCCATTGTCACACAGCCGAATGGATTAGTCAGTTCAGCAACAATAGTGCCTGGAACACCAACGACTATAGAATCTCCAGCAAAAGTGTATCCATTACCATTTTGTAAAAGGGTGTTGTTGTCATCGAACCATCTCACGCTAATAAATTGCAAGCCAACACTTAGTGTTTTGGTCATCACATTTGGGTCTGGATCATCTGGACAAATGATGTATTGACTTTCCAATGGGCTATCAGTCGGACTGTTGAATGTGATGGTTATTGGCTGTGTATTGGGACAGTTTGATGGGTTAGCTGTGCTATTTGGGTCTAGTGCTGTGATCTGATAAAGTCCTTCATTGTTGAAAGGGAATGGAAATCCCGAAGAAAATACTCCTAAATCGACATTGTTAGGGTCTGTAACTTGAAAATTTGGTGCATCCGAATTGATTACCAATTCAACGGAGGTATTATCACAAGCTGTGAGGTCAGCTGGAATCACCAAAGTATATGGAATAGGTGGTACGACAGTTATTCCTGAGACAAAGGTATTACACCCTACATCTGTCACTTGCAAGGTGAATGTTCCTTGACTGAGTCCAGTGATTTGGAAAGTATTGGCTACTACAGTTGTAGCAGTATTGTTGTGACCAGATACAATAAGATTAGTTGCTTCATCAGTTAGTGAATAGGTAATATTATTATTGAAAGGGCTCGCGTCAAAGTTGACGGTAAGTATGCCATTGATTCCATCACAATCTGTTAAGCCAGTAGCAGTGATGTTGTATGGCACCGGATCACTTATAGTCACTACTTGCGTGTCTGAACAACCGTGTAGATCATCCGTGAGTGTCACCACATAGGCTCCGGCTACCAGTCCGTTTCCAACAGTAGCTGCTCCTATGTTAATACTGATTGGACCTGTAATGTTTATTCCACTCGAATTTGCAGCATCGGGGTTGAAGCCAGTGCCATCATTAGTCGTGTAGCTGAATGACGCAGTTGAAGTCACATCAATCATGTAAGTACCTGTGTCATCTCCACATGCCCCAATTACATCTGTACCAATCAGTGTGAAAGTAGGAGCAGCATATATCTCAAAATCACTGATTAATGTGAGGTTTGGACTGTCCACACAGCGATTGAAAATAAATACATTCGCAGTGTAGATACCAGGAGTGTTAAGTGTGAAGCTAGGATTTTGAATCGATGAAGTAAGGACTACTGCTCCATTGCTGTTCAGAATATTCCACCTGAACTCATCTATTGTATCGGTACCTGAAACAGTGAAGTCAAGAGGATCTCCGGGACAAGCACTTGCCACTGTCATTGCAGGAGTGAGTGCTGGGGATGATATGCTTTGAATGAAGTTTGGTAATCCTAATCTACTTTGAGTCCCACCAGCTAAAGTGAATGGAGCGGCTGACACATCGAGGTTGGACACGACAGTGGTGTCTTCATTAGGCGTAATGGTTCCCAAAGTGCCACTATTATTAATAGCCACATATATTTGACCATCAGGAGCTATTTGAATTGACCCTAAGTCGAGTCCAGAATCGAAACGATTTCCGGGTAACGATTGTGGGTCTCCTAGTGAATCCAAATAGTATTCAAATATTTGTGAGTTTGCAGGATTATTCACACTTGCCAATATTTTATTTCCTCCAGGAGAAATTTCAAGTCCATAGACTTGTCCGTTGGCACCATCAGATGTAAGATCTATTTGACGATAATTAGATAATGTCCCAGTGTTTTGGTCTAGATCAAACAGCTCTATATAGTTATCAGTGCCATCTGATAATGCGACAGCCACAAGGTCATTGGCGCCTAGCTTCATATAACCCTCACCAGCTTGACTCGACACGGTAGGATGATCCATTCCTATATTAGAATACACAGGATTGCCTATACCATTGGCAGTGATCGGGTAAGAGCGGAATGTGTTGTTGCCATATTCATGGGCGATTAGCCAGTTAGTGCTAGCTGTGATTCGCTCAGTGCTTGGAGACAATAGTAAGATGTCTTTTTCTACAATGTCTCCCAGACCATTTTTCAATTTCAAGTCAAAGACAGAATACTTGAGCTGATAAGTATTGGTCCCGTAAATCTCTTCTGTAGTGAAAATGTAATATCTAGTTTCATCATTGGTGAAAGGAACAATCAAAGCGGATTGTGTAGATCCTTGATTGCCACCTAAATCACTAGTGGTGAGTTGAGTATGTTCTTTATCATATACATCTACACCATCTGTATAGAGTATGATTTTACCATTACGATCACTGATTGCCGAGCAGCCTTCTGGAGCCGACATTTGGCTATCATTTAGTGCAACTGGTGGAGCCTCATTGAAATCAATACCTGCATTCTGTCCAAAATACCAAATATTGGCTCTTCGCTCTACAAGACCGTACTCTTTTACATTGACCCCTTGATAAGCTGTACATCCCGTAGCATCAGACACCACTAAGTAATAGTAACCAGCAGAGTCAGGAACAAAAGTATTGCTTGTTTGACCTGTATTGCCACCTGGTCCAAACCAATTGATGCTCGTTGGAGTTCCGCCAGAAATATCCGCTAATATGCTAGCTGTTCCTTCAGTACCTCTGGGTGCTGGAAATTCTTCCCTGCAGAAAGTGGTGTCAGAGGTCATAGAGATCTGTAGCTGAAAGTCCGTTAATAGAAGTGCTTGAGTAATGTTATAAAAACAGCTACCAGATCGAGCATTGAGTGTGATACTCGATGTACTAACATCTTGAAAAGTGAATGTGGGAATGATATTGTTCGATTGCCCTTCTGTGAAATCCCAAAATGCTTCATCAATGGAGATATTTGTTCCAGTACCATTGTTGGTTAGTGTCGGGTAAAAAGTAACGGCTGAATTGAGACATGCCGTGCCGGGAGTAAAACTCAAAGTATAGTTCTCCTGATATGGAGGAAGAAACGCAGGGAATTGTTGTGCTCCAGTATTTCTACCATTGAATAGATTGTCCTGATATCCAAAAAATTGGTTAGTAGTTAAGCTATCAATGTTGGAAATTCTAGCCAATACGAAATCTCCACCCGATGTTGCTTGGTATAAGTGATAAATACTGCTATCTGGAGCAAGTTGCAATCCATAACTCTTATCTATAGGGTTGACGAGTATGGAAGTGAGTCCGGGATTCGTCAGGTCATACTGGAATAGATCTGGAGTGCCACCATTACCCTCTCTTGACACATAAAGTATATCTCCTGAGTATCCCCATTCGATGTCATAAATTGGTCCAGAATTCCCGGAATTGGCGATGTTGGAGTTGAGTGCCAATCCACCACTCGCTGGATCGAAATCGTAGATCTCTGCATCTTGCCCATTGACTTGGGAAGTTACCGCCAGTCTATTGGTCAGTGGATGATAAGAAATATTTGCTGCTTGAGTAATCGCTCCTAATGAAATAGATGTAGCTGGGAGATTCGGTCCAGCATTGTTTATTTCCATCACTATAATATTGCTAGCTCCATTTTCATGTGAGATTAGCCAAAACCCATCACTATTTCCATTTGGGACGATGATCATTGCCTCTGATGCATTAACTATTCCAGTTGTTTGATTCTTATTGGTGATATCGATAGCACCCAATGCTGGTTTAGGGAATACAGCATTGCCAGTGAGACTCATGTCAATAATAGTGTACTCAATAGCTCCAGCTACAGCACCATTTGCGCTATTAGTGAAGATGTAATATTGATTCTGGTCAGATGGATTGCGACATATGGCCACAGGTTGATTTCCTAAAGCGTTACCTGTCAATCCACCATTCGCCATTTGAGAGTCAATGACATCATATACTTCCACTCCATCAGTATAAAATAATACTGTACCAGTGGATGGGTCTGAAGCTACAGCAGTACCTCCCATGTTGAGCGTTGCAGTAGGGACAAAGTCAGACATACTTTGATTCTTGCTAAACTGCACTCCAGTTCCTTGATTACCAAAGTACCAGTTGTAGTCAGTGAATCCTTGATTGCAGTTGTTACCCTGCCCGTAAATATTTGAAAAGAAGCCAGTAATAAGAAGAATGATGAACATTCTCAATAATCTCCGCATATAATTAGTTTTCTCTTGAGTAAAAAAATATTACTGTTCTGATGATAATTTATTATCCAATTTAATACAATAAACGCTAAGATATCGTTTAGTTACATAAGTTTTAAACTTATAAAAAATTAAATTCGCATCGGCAATAGTGGAATAAATTTTCTACTTTGCTTGATAAACAACGTAATAAGCTGATAAACATTTAATATTAATGCGTAAAATATTTTTAGTCGCCTGTCTCTTAATGTTGGTTTTACAAGTAAAGGTAAGCGCTCAAGACATTCAATTTTCACAATTCTATGCAGCTCCACTATACCTCAATCCTGCTTTTGCGGGAAGTACGGAGTATACCAGAGTAGGAATTAACTATCGAAATCAATGGCCATCTTTCGATGCCAATTTCACAACTACTTCAATCTATGCTGACCATTATTTAGAAGACGTCAATAGTGGGATAGGAGCCATTTTGACTTATGATAAGGCGGGTTTAGGTGGGTTACGTTCTTATTCTTTTGGTTTTCAATATGCTTATGAACTGAGACTTTCTGAGAAATTTACTTTTCGTCCTGGAGCACAAATTGCCTATTATAATAGAAGCGTACAATTCAATGATTTGCTTTTTGGCGATCAGATAGATGCCAATACAGGTGCTACTAATCCTACCACTGGAGAAGTATTCAATGGTGGGTTGAAAAAAGGATTCGTTGATCTTACTTTTGGAGGATTATTATTCTCAAAAAATGCGTGGTTTGGAGCTACGATAGATCATTTGACAGAGCCCAATCAATCAATAGATGGAGGAGTAGATCCGTTACCAAGGAAATTATCGATTCATGGAGGGTATAAATTCTTTATGAAGTCAGGGGTCATGGGTAATGGGCTGTATGCCAGACCTCGGGAGAGAAGTATAACACCAACATTCCAGTACAAGTCTCAAGGTGAGTTTGATCAAATGGACTTAGGGATGTATGCGACATTTGAGCCTATCATTATTGGGTTGTGGTATCGAGGATTGCCATTCAAGAAGTTTGAGGAATTTAATAATAATGAATCTATAGTTTTCTTAATGGGCTTTACAAAGAAAGCAAAAGATGATGTACTACATATTGGATATAGCTTTGATTTCACTATTTCTGAATTGGGGCCAGGAAGTGGTGGTGCTCATGAGTTTAGTTTGTCTTACGCATGGTCAACCCGTGATCCAAGGAAGCCACCTAAGCATGTAATGCAAATTCCTTGTCCAGATTTTTAGAATACCGAAACCATCCCGTAAGGGTCTTTATAATCTAGTAATTAATTCCGATCATGAAAAAAACTATTCTATTACTTATTGCAGGCACTTTTCTTTATGCTTGCCAACCTTCATCTAATACAGAGCAATCAGTTGAATCAGAAGAAGCTACTCCAGTGATACTTGCTGGAAACTATGGAGAATCTATTGATGCCTATAATGTTGAGGATGTCACTGTGCTTCATCATAAGTTGGCAGACCAAGATTCTGCAATGAGTAAACTAAATGGAACTATTGTGCAGACCTGTCAGAAAATGGGATGTTGGATGAAAGTCGCTATGGCTGATGGAGATACATTGCGTGTCACTTTTAAAGATTATGGATTTTTTGTACCTAAATCAGGTATGGAAGGAAAACCAGTAGTGTTTGAAGGACTCGCGAAAAAAGAAGTAACGAGTATTGAGACATTACAGCACTACGCTAAAGATGGAGGGGCATCAGAAGAAGAGATTGCGCTGATTACAGAATCAAAGCAGGAGATTAGTTTCATTGCTAGTGGTGTGATGATCAGCGGTGTAGATGGAGAGTAATTAACAATGGTCATTCCATTAATTAACATCCGTTATTCTAGTTCTTCAAAACTGGAAGAACGGATGTTTTTGTTTGTAGAATGAAATTCCTGAATTACGCTGTGTCATCCTCAGTAGAATAATCAATAATCTATTTTAATTGCTTCAATGCCTCTTCAACTGAGTTTACTGGAAGTTTACAAGTTTTATTGTAACACACATAGATTATAGTCTCATCTCTTAGGGCTGACTTTCCTACCATCAATGGTAGTTCGCTCCCTTCCTTACTTCCCATCAATACTTTATTTGGTATATGATGTGCTGCGAGTTCACTTCTGAATGTTTCATAGTCATCACCGATGATCACAATTTCTGCAGTAGCAGAAGTTTTAGAAGCAAATAACATTCCCCAGTTAGTTAAATAGCTAGTGCTCTCAGTTAGTAGTTTCTCTACTCTTGCCAGCATCTGGGAGGAGGTAGTTGTGAATTGTTCATTGTCTAGCAATATTCCCAATACATGGAGGTTATTCGCCATTACTGAATTGGAAGCTGGAATCACATTATCAAAAATCTCCTTTTTACGGGCAATAAGTTTCTCGCCATTCTGATCAGTGTAGAAGAACATACCTTCAGATTCGTCATAAAAGTTATCCAGTACATATTGCGTCAGTGCTTCGGCTTTCTTGAGCCATTGCTCATCGAATGTCGCTTGATAAAGAGTAGTGTACGCTTTGATGACCCAAGAATAGTCTTCAAGATAGGCATCAATACTAGCTGTTCCGCTATTGAAATTTCGATAAAGCCCATTGCCATTCCTCATCTTTGATTCAATAAAATTGGCATTGTCTGTAGCTATTTTTAAGAATCGCTTATCACCAAAGGCATTGTAAGCATCTATCAATCCGCAAACCATAATGCCATTCCATCCTGCAAGAATTTTATTATCCAGTCCTGGCCTGATTCTCTTTGACCTAACTTTATTTAGTTCTTTGTGGGCATGGCGGACTTTCTTCTGCAATTCAAGTACTGATATTCCATTCTTGTTAGCAAATTCTTTATCTGACTGATCTCTATTAAGAATATTTTGCCCTTCTTCCCAATTTCCATGATCGGAGGTATTGTAGTATTTTTGAATGAGTGCTGCATCAGCACCAAGAATGGTTTTTAGTTCTTCCTGCGTCCAAACATAATACTTCCCTTCCTTTCCTTCACTATCGGCATCTAGTGCAGCATAAAAACCATTTTCTGGGCTAGTCATTTCTGCTTCTAGCCAGTCGATGGTCTGATAAACTATGTCTTTATACAATTCTTTGTCTGATACAGCAAAGGCTTCTGAGTAGAGGCTTACGAGCTGTCCATTGTCATACAGCATTTTCTCGAAATGTGGTGCAAACCAATCAGCATCTGTAGAATACCGAGCAAATCCACCCATGATCTGATCATAAATCCCACCATAAGCCATTTCATCCAAGGTCTTTTCCACCTGAGTTAATGCTTTATCGTTTTTCGTAGCATCATAATATCTCAAGAGAAATCTCCAATTGGATGGCATGGGGAATTTTGGCGCTTTATCCATCCCACCTTTTTTACGATCAAATTGACCTTCCATTTTTCCATACATCTGATCGAGTAGTTTACTGTCAAAAGTGCTAGAAGTACTATTCAGTCTGTATTTTTCAATTTCA
>JAWUWD010000053.1:0-46253 GCA_034112085.1 Cyclobacteriaceae bacterium | reverse complement strand
GATTATTAGATAATAAACAAACATAAATTATGAAGAAAATTACACTTTTATTTACAGTGGTTATGTTTTTTTCTCTTGCTGCTAACGCTCAAGATTACAAACCATTCAGAGTAGGGATAGCCCTAGGATATGCCATTCCAGATGGTGGTGGTGGAATATTGTTTGATATCGAACCTTCTTATAGAGTGAGTGATCAAATTGCCGTTGGGTTGAGACTTGAGTCTGCAGCTATGGCGCGGAGTATAGATGGTGTGACAGGATCTGTATCTGGCAACGGATCTTATACGGTCAATGGTCAGTACTATCTGGGTGATGGTAATTTCCGTCCTTATGTGGGGCTTGGAATGGGTATATTCACCATAGCCTCTGTTTCTATCTCTGCAGCAGCTGGAGAGGTTGCGGCAGGTTCGAAAATTGGTTTTTATCCAAGAATAGGCTTTGACCTTGGCCACTTCAATGTGAACCTAGATTATAATATCATAGGTGCCACAGCAGAGTCTATTACTTTTGACGGAAATGCAATCGAAACTGATATAAAAAATAGTTATATCGGCCTGAGATTTGGTGCTTTCATTGGTGGTGGAAAGAATTAATTTTTTTCATCAAGAATTTAAAGCCGTTCACATGTAAGTGAACGGCTTTTTTTATATATTTATCCACTAAATAAAAATTCGAACTTATGAAAAAGACATTACTAGTATTATCAATTCTAACATTATTCACAATAGGTGCACAAGCTCAAAAAGCAGGACTTGGTATCAAAGGAGGCCTTAACTTTGCAAATGTGGATGCAGCAGGAGATCCTGAAAGTAAAACTGGTTTCCATGCGGGTATTTATGGAGAATTTGGCGTTGGTGGATTTGCTTTAATGCCTGAAGTACTTATCTCAACAAAAGGTGCTGAGGATTTTGATCTAACCTACATTGAGATTCCAATCTTACTGAAGAAGAGTTTCGCAAAGGTTCTTAACGTTCATTTAGGTCCGCAATTCGGATTGCTTACTTCAGCAGATAGCGATGGGATTGATTTTAAAGAAGCCATGAAGGGTTCTGATTTAAGTGCCGTATTTGGAGCTGGCGTAGACTTACCTGGTGGATTAAGTGCGGGTGCAAGATATGTTCTTGGCTTAAGTGACATAAGAGATAGTGATTTCGCATTAGGAAATGATAAAGTCAAGAATAAAACTTTTCAAATTTATGTAGGGTATAAGTTATTTGGGAAATAATTTTAAAACAACAATTCTAAAAAGCCTTGCAACATCTCTTGCATGGCTTTTTTCATACCCCATCTATCATAAGACATAACGTTTTTATGATGGATAATTATTTGCCACTATATTAGCAGCAGATAGATAAAAAATGACACTCAATTATATCTGGTTAGCTTTCTTTTTCATTGCTTTTGCAGTAGCTCTAGTCAAGCTTATTTTTTTCCAAGACTATCAAGTTTTTTCTGATATGCTCAATAGTACTTTTGACATGTCAAAGACAGGTTTTGAGCTTTCTATTGCTCTTACGGGAGTGATGTCATTGTGGCTAGGGATCATGAAGATTGGAGAACGTGGAGGCATGGTAGCTGTACTCTCCAAACTTGTTGGTCCATTCTTCTCAAAGCTTTTCCCTACTATTCCTAAAGAACATCCAGCCATGGGTGCGATGATCATGAACTTCTCTGCCAATTTGCTAGGATTGGACAATGCAGCTACCCCACTCGGATTGAAAGCCATGAAAGAGATGCAAGAGCTCAATCCAATTAAAGATACGGCATCTGATGCGCAGATCATGTTCTTGGTGCTTAATACTTCTGGACTATCTATCATCCCCCTCACGGTGATGCTAGATAGATCTATCATGGGGGCCGCTAATCCCACTGATATCTTTATACCAATTATGCTAGCCACTTTTTGTTCTACTATTGTAGGACTTTTAGCTGTATCTATCTTTCAAAAAATCAATCTACTTGATAAGGTTATTCTTTCTTACCTAGCAGGGATCACAGCTATTATGGCTGGAGTTGCTTATTATTTCTACATGCTTCCTCAAGAAGATATCAATATGGTTTCAACTACCGCAAGTGGTATTATCATATTTAGTATCATCATTTCATTTCTAGGAATGGCAGCTTTCAAAAAAATCAATGTCTATGAGGCATTTATTGATGGTGCCAAGGAAGGTTTTGAGGTTGCCATTAAGATCATTCCATACCTAATAGCGATTCTTGTTGCCATAGGTGTTTTTAGAGCATCTGGTGCCCTGGACTATATGGTCGATGGTATCGGATACCTTATTGGACTTACTGGATTAGACACTGATTTTGTTCCAGCATTGCCTACAGCAATTATGAAACCTCTTAGTGGTGGAGCGGCCAAAGGAATGATGATAGAAACTATGGAGGCCTATGGAGCTGATTCATTTGTAGGGCGCATGTCTAGCATATTTAGAGGAGCTACGGAGACTACATTCTACATTATAGCGGTGTATTTTGGATCTGTTAATATCAAAAAAATAAGATATGCTGTTGGAGCCGGGCTTATCGCTGATGTTGCTGGAATTATTGCTGCCATATTTATAGGCTATTTATTTTTTCATTAAGGCTGCTTTTATCTACATTTAAGATTAAGAACACGAAACTTCTAGTAAAACCCCGAATACTATGACTGAGATGCAGAAGACCATATATGACAATGCGAAAAGCCACTTTTTAGGAAACTTTCCTGACAATTTACCTATAGAGCAGGCTTATGTACATATAGGAATGTATTTAGGTTGGATCATTGAAAATGATATGTACTCTGATTATTTCGAAGACGAAGCTGAAATTCAAATTTTCAGATTCAAAAGGCGTGAAATTTCTTGTACGATCTTAAGTGAAATTTGGGATGGATACCTCGGTCACGAACTTTTCAACAAAGAAGGAAACATGTTCACTTACTACTATTATGGCGGTGGTCTATATAAAGGTGACTATGACCAAACGTTAGTACAGCAGCTTCCCTCTATTTATCATGTAGATGATAGCTGGGAAAACTACGAAACTATGGCTAAACATATCACCCTACGCTTCAATGATTGGAAAAAGCTCGTAGGTGGTAATTTGTAGCTTTTCTTAATTCAATATTTCACCATCGGTACTTACGAGTAATCTAGAAACTAGTTTGGCACTATTGCTTGTGTCAATATAACTGACATCATAATTGATCGAAATACCTCCTTTGTCGTAAATCGAAATATTATCAACGGGGTAAACCAATTCTAGTTCTTTTGACCAGAGCACTTGACCTGCGGCATTGACCGAAGTCAATTTTGCCTTCTTGTGAGTTTGCTTATAGGTAGAATTATCTAAATACAACAAGTAGGTGAGTTTCAATGCCGGTTCGTGTTCTGTAAGTACTGCCAAGGAATCAAACGATTCTACTCCAAACTCTGGTAAAACCAACTCGTGAGTAGCCACTTCTATCACACTTAATGAATCTGGTATTACGGACACATATACAGCACTAGTGCCAACCGAGTCATATTTGATTCCATAAGTAAAAGGTGTAGGATTATCTTCTGGAGACATTCCCAGCATAATGTATTGTGTTTTACCTGCCGCTATCAACTGAGTGGAGTCTCGCTTAAATAATGGGATAGAATCACTTCCATACATCAACCATCGACTGCGTTCTTTCTTGGCATCAAGGATGTTCTCCCTATACTTGTTCTCAGCTTGCGCAAAGTTAAGTTTTTGCTTGATAAATCGCTGTAACCCGGAAATACCTTCATATTGCGTATTGGCGTATTCTTTATAGTTTTCAATCTCTATAGCCAAGTTATATCCCAAAAGTATATTAGCCAAACTATCGACAGCCTTGATAGATTCAAGTTCGCTGGTTGCCATTTCTATTTGATAAGACACATTAGAAGAGTCTTTTTGATCCCTATTGCTAAAGATATATGACCAATATTTCAGTTCTTGCTGCTTCAAATCTAATAATCTCAAAGGCATCGCTTGAGAATCAAAAGTCAACATTTGCTTATATAGTTCATGGTCCCTCTCTAAATCAACTTTGGCTATAACAGACACTGAATCTTTAAACAATTGTTCTTTGGTTCTGTCAAGTCGCTTATCGTAGCTGATAAGTTTAGTTTTGATTGGTCTAATAACATCAGCGACCATATATTTGACATTAATCGCCCAATTAGAGAAGTCATACACATCAACTGAAGTAGCGTAAAAATCAGCCTCTTTATCTCCACCTTTTTTAACATCCTCAATCTTAAGAACATTCAAGGATTGATTATAATCAGTCTTTTCAATTTTAGCTATTTCAAGTTTATAACTTGCGAAATCACCCATCGCTGAATCATAAGCAGCCAATATTTCATCACAAATTGCCAATACCTCATCATCCGCACGGAGAAGGAAAACTCGTTGTGTATTGTACTTACCAACCAAGGCAGTATAAGTATCGAATGCGACTAAATAATTTTCTTTTGCCTTATTGAAATGTAGGTCTATTGACTTAAGATTTACTATGCTTTGCTTAGCCTTTTCAGTTCTTTTATCAATGTCTAAATGAACATCAGACACTTTTACACCCATCTTCCCTGTTCTTAAATCCCTCCTCAGAAAATCATCTTCGTAATATTCACTTCTTTTCTTAACCTCCTTTTCGGTAATTAACAACTTTGCTTTGGAGTAGTGATATACAGCAGAATCTAGTAAAGAAATTTTGTCACTATTTTCTGTTAGCACATCTTTTTTCTTTGAATTAATTTCATAGATCACCCCCATCTGAAAGTTTGCATTTGCATGCTCGCTATTTTTAGGATTGCTCAGAAAACTTCTCAAAAAGGGTTCTCCCTGATCATATTTCTTTGATTTGTGAATCAAAAAAAACAAATCTTTGTATTTGATTTTTTGTCCCCAAGACGCAGTTGAAGAAAATAGTATCATCATGGGTAACAAGACTCTTAATATATATTTCACGCGTAGTTGTTTAAACCTCTTAGAATGAACACATAAGGTAATTATTATGTATCGCTAAACATTATTAATCTCCTAATTTCTGAATTTACCTTTGAGTAAAGAAAGCTTTGACTGGAAGTCATTTAACTCTTCCTTTTTATTTTGTTTTTTCACAGGCTCTACTTTTCTCTTTTGTGCTGGCTCTTTGCCAAATGGATCACTTTTCATAGAGAGCCCTATACGCTTTCTAGCGATATCAACTTCCATGACTGTTACATCAACTTTCTGCTGGACAGTTACCAATTTGGCGGGATCACTTACGAAGCTATCTGACAGGTGACTAATATGAACCAATCCATCCTGATGTACCCCAACATCAACAAACGCTCCAAACTTTGTAACATTGGTCACAATACCCGGTAAGGACATCCCAGTTTTCAGATCACTTATCGCATTGACACCCTCTTCAAAAGAGAATACTTCAAATTGCTCTCGGGGATCTCGACCTGGCTTTTCTAATTCACTAAGTATATCCTGAAGAGTAGGTATCCCTACCTCCGCAGTAACATAATCGTTTACTTTTATTTTGCTTTTCAAGTCGCTATTGGTCATCAATTCTTTTACCGAACAGCCTACATCCTTTGCCATTGAAGCGACAACTTTATATCGTTCAGGATGAACACCGCTACTATCCAGCGGATTATCTGCATTGCGAATTCTTAAAAATCCAGCTGCTTGTTCAAATGCCTTCGCTCCTAACCTCGGTACTTTTGAAAGAGATTTTCGGTTTTCAAATGGTCCATTTTCATTTCTAAAATCCACAATACTCTTTGCTAGATTGGATCCCAAACCTGACACATAGGATAGTAATTCCTTACTAGCTGTATTGAGTTCTACACCTACGGTATTTACACAGCTCATTACTACATCATCCAATCCTTTCTTAAGCGAAGACTGATCTACATCATGCTGATACTGCCCTACTCCGATAGACTTGGCATCGATCTTGACCAATTCTGCCAATGGGTCCATCAACCTACGCCCAATAGATACTGCCCCTCTCACAGTCAAATCTTGATCTGGAAATTCTTCTCTAGCCACCTCAGAAGCTGAGTAAATAGAGGCTCCGCTCTCATTGACCATAACAATGGTAATTTTCTTATCAAGACCAATGTTTTTGACAAAAGTCTCTGTTTCTCTTCCTGCTGTTCCGTTTCCTATCGCTATTGCTTCTATTTCATATCGCTCACAAAGAGCTTTGATAGTCTGTCCAGCCTTAGTAGTTTGGCGTTGTGGCTCGTGTGGATATATGGCTTCAAATTTATGAAAAGCTCCCTGTTCATCAAGGCAAACCACTTTACAGCCTGATCTGAATCCTGGATCAATTGCCATCACTTTTTTCTCACCCATTGGTGCTGAAAGCAATAAATTTTTTAAATTTTCAGAAAAAACTTTTATAGCCTCATCATCAGCAGAATGCTTAGCGTGAAGTCTTACCTCCGTCTCCATTGATGGCTTCAATAGACGCTTGTAGCAATCCTTAATAGCTTTCTGAATATGTTCAGTGGTCTCATTACTACCTTTTACAACCAATCTTTCGATTGACTCATTTGCAACACCCTCTTCTGGACTTATGTCTAGTGACAAGATCATTTCTTTCTCACCTCTCCTCATTGCCAACATCCGATGAGAAGGTACTTTCTTTATCGGCTCTTCCCATTCAAAGTAATCTTTGAATTTCTGACCTGCCTGTTCTTTACCCTTGATCAATTTTGAAGTGACTACACCTTGGTTTAAGAATAGCTTCCTTATGCGTTCACGAACTTCAGCATTCTCATTGATCCATTCAGCAATAATATCTCGCGCACCTTGAAGTGCCTGTTCGATCTCCTCAACTCCTTTTTCAGGATTCACATATTTATTTGCTTCAACATCTATATCAAAAGCACCTTGCTTATAAATTTGAGTAGCAAGTGGCTCCAGTCCTTTTTCTTTGGCGATCGAAGCCTTGGTTTTTCGTTTTGGCTTATAAGGCAAATAAATATCTTCAAGAACAGATAAAACCTCCGCCTGCTCAACCTTTTTTCGCAACTCTGGTGTCAACACTTCCTGTTTCTCCAAAGAAGCAAGAATAGCTTCTTTTCTTTTATCCAACTCTCTCAATTGGATGATTCTATCTCTAATAGCAGCAATCGCCACTTCATCCAATTCACCAGTAGCCTCTTTTCTGTATCTCGAAATAAAGGGTACGGTGCCTCCATCATCAAGTAATTCAACTGCAGCATTTACCTGCTTGACATTAATAGAAAGTTCATTGGCTATGCGATCGTTATTCTTAAGAGTCATGTAGTATTGATATATTATTTATAATTACTTTATCCAAATGGCACTATTTATCAAGTGCTCGTTGTATTCAACAAAAGTATAAAAACAGACAATTTTACATTACTAAACTCTAAGATTTTTTATCTTGTTAGAGGAACTAAAGCGGCATCATTCTTGTCTAGCTACATATGAGTAAGAAACCTTTCAACATGAAAAAAGAAATTAGAGAATGGGGAGTATTTGTTGCCATTATAGCAACGTTATATTTCACAGGATTACATACTGAAGTTGCTGCTTATGCACAAAGAGCTGTGCTAGCCACTGGACTAATCACTCCTGACACAGAACTTGGAGAAGAAGATAGAGCTGTTATTGATTATAGCTTTAAAATAAAATCAATGGATGGTCAAGTAGTAGAGTTGTCTGAGTTCAAAGACAAAGTCATTTTTATCAACCTATGGGCTACTTGGTGTCCTCCTTGCCGAGCAGAGATGCCCAGTATTCAGAAACTATATGACAAACTCAAAGACAATGAAAATATAGTATTTGTGATGTTATCATTAGATAAAGAAGGTAATGAAGGTAAAATCACAAAATTCATTGACAAAAAATCATTTGACTTCCCAACTTATATGCCGGCAAGCGAAATGCCAGACGTATTGAGAAGTCCATCGATTCCAACGACTTTTGTGGTAGGTAAGTCTGGGAAAATAGTCTCTAAGAAAGTAGGTATGGCCAAGTACGACACCAAGTCATTTGAGAACTTCTTACTTAAAGAGGCTGGGAAATAAAGAAAATTACTGATCTAAGATCATATCTAACTTAGAAAAGCAGTCAATCCCTCTTCAAGTCTACTTTTCTATGAAATAATAGTGTCGACATTTTCGAACTATTGCTCCGGTCAGCTTTATAACTTTACTAAATTTCGTTTACTCAATGCTCGCAAAATACTCCTTAGCTTTCTTCATCACTCTAGGTGCTAGATAAATAGAAGATAGCATTGTTGGTATTGCCATCACCGCAAAACTGCCATCAATCAAACTGATGATTGTTTTTAATGAAACAACTGACCCCACCACAACAAAGGCTACATATATATAGTTATAATAGTGCTTGTTTTTCTCACCGACTATAAAGGCAAAACATCTTGAACCATACCATGAATATGTGAACAATGATGAAGAAGCAAAGAAGAAAATACATACAAGTAAAATGTAATTCCCGGCACCAGGTAGAGCCACTTCAAATGCCTGAGAAGTAAGCGTGACTCCATCCAAGTCCGTTATCTGCCAGACATCGGTTATTAATATTGCTAAAGCCGTAAGCGTACAAACAATCAATGTATCAATTGCTGGTCCTAACATGGCTACAAGCCCTTCTCTTACAGGCTCATCAGTCTTTGCAGCTCCATGGGCGATAGGTGCAGTACCTATTCCAGCTTCATTTGAGAATGCAGCTCTTCTTGCCCCTGTGATAATCACGGCACCCACGGCTCCACCCATCACAGACTGTCCTGTAAATGCGTCAGTAATAATAAGTCCTAACATCTCAGGTACAGCAGTCACATTCATCAAAACAATTATAATAACTGTTATAAAATATATCACGATCATCAATGGGACCATCTTACTGGCAACATTAGCAATCCTCTGTAGTCCTCCAAAGATTACTACTGCCACAAGTACCGTAAGTCCTAGACCAACATACAGATCAGAAAACCTAATAGCTGTACCCAAAAAATCAAATGTGTTCTGTCCCAAATCTGCAGGAATAAGCACTACATCACGGATTACTTGTGTCAATTGATTAGCTTGGAAAACAGGCAAACATCCAATCATGCCCATGACTGCAAAAAGATACGCTAATGGCATCCATCGTTTACTCAGTGCCTCCTTGATCACATGCATAGGACCGCCATGGACTTGTCCATTTTCATCTTTACTACGATACATCAATGATAATGTACAAGTAAAAAATTTTGTAGTTATTCCTAAAATTGCACTTATCCACATCCAAAAAATAGCTCCAGGTCCCCCCATCACAATAGCAATCGCAACCCCTGCGATATTCCCCATACCAACAGTAGAAGCTAGTTGAGTAGACAAGGCTTGATAATGATTTATTTCACCTTTCTCGTTAGGATCATCATATTTACCTCTAAGTACATTGATGGCATGACCAAAATACTTAAAGGGTAAAAATCTGGAGTAAATAGTGAAAAATAACCCTCCCCCAAGTAGTAATATGAGTAAAGGAATTCCCCAAATCCAATTTGCAAAATCAACTATAAATGTATTTAGTATGTCCAATGTGTGCTTTTTTTATTCCGGTCAAAAACTAAAGATATTAATTATTGCTTTCGTCTACGCTTATCTAAAAAGAAAATTGCTTATTTTGATTATAAATTAATAGAATACATCAAATCTATTTGTCAACAAACGAACATTCATAACTAATAGCATCACTATATGAAAATTTTACTTTCATTGATTATTACAGCTTTTTTCTTTCAAACTCCTCAAAATCAAAGAGTTGATAGTATAAACCATTTACTCAGTGATGCCTCTGGTAAAGAAGAAATCTATCTTTTAAATGAGCTTTTCAAAGAGTATCGTACAAACGACCCAATCAAAGCTCTGTCTTATGCAGAACAAGCTTTAGTACTTGCTCAATATGCCGGAGATAAAAGTGGTGAATCTTCTTCTCTCAATAACATTGGAGTGATATACCGACATACTGGTGATCTAGATAAAGCACTTAGCAATTACATCGCATCCTTACATATCCAAGAAGACAATAAGTTTGAAGATGCTTTGGCATATACCTACAGTAATATAGGTACTATCTATTCTCTCAAGGGTGAACCTCATAAAGCACTAGATTATTTCCTAAAGGCCAATGCTCAATTCGAAAGTATCAATCATCATCTTCGAATAGTAGGCACACTAAATAACATTGGAAATGTCTATACAGATCTTGGAGATTATGATAATGCTCTTTCTTATTACCTCAAGTCGTTAGATGAGTATGAACAACTAGAAGACAAGTCTCAAGCTTTTGTACCACTAACCAATATTGGAAACCTTTTCTTCAATAAGGGAGATATGGATAAAGCACTAGAATATTATAATCGATCTTTGGTCTTAGAACAAGCTTCCAATAATCTATCCGGGCAAGCGACAGCACTTCACAGTTTTGGATCTGTATTTAGAAAACTTGGAGACCACGATAATGCCATCTCATTTTTTGAAAAGTCACTAGAAATGGCACAAGAAGCTCAGGACAATATTCTTTTGAAAAGAATCTATGAATCTCTCTCGGGGACTTATTTCACAAAAGGAGATCATTTCCTAGCCTATAGTTTTCTGCAATTGCACAATGTTGTGAAGGATAGCTTATTCAATGAAGAGAGCAATCGTAGAATTGCAGAGTTAGAAAACAACTATCAATTTGAAGAACAACAAAAAGAAATTTTACACTTGCAAACTGATTCAGATTTGCAACAATTACGTATTAAGCATGACGACTATATTATTGCTGGGATCGCAATAATATTATTGATAGTAGCAGTACTCACATTCTTCATTATTAAAGAAAATAAGGAGATCAAGAGAACAAAGAAACTCCTTGAAATCAAAAATGAAGAAATCACTGATCAGAAAATGATCATCGAAGAGAAAAACTTCAACATCACTGAAAGTATCAATTATGCCAAGCGCGTCCAAAAGTCTATTTTGAAATTTAATGTATCAGAGGAAAAACAAGCTAGGTCTTTCATACTATTCAAACCCAAAGATATTGTTAGTGGTGACTTCTTCTGGTATGCTGAAAAAGACGAAGTTGATATATTTGTGACCGCAGATTGTACAGGCCATGGCGTTGCTGGTGCTTTCATGACCGTACTCGGAGTATCTCTAATCAATCAGATAGTGACTCAAGACAATGTCACCGATCCAAAAGTAATCCTTAGACTATTGGATGCCAAAATTAAGGAAGTACTCACCCAGCAAGGAACTTCATCAAGTACACACAGTATCGATTTGGCAATATGTGCGATCAATCAATCTAAGAATGAACTAACCTATAGTGGTGCAAATAGACCATTATATCGATTTAGTAAAAGTGAATTTTATGAAGTAAAAGGTACAAAATCCTCGATCGGAGACTCTTTGAGAGACGATAAAGATTTTGAAGATCATGTCATTAAATTTGAAAAAGGAGACACCTTCTATATGACCTCGGATGGATATGCTGATCAGTTTGGTGGAGAACGTGGTAAAAAGTTCATGACCAAGAAATTCAAACAGCTTTTAAAGGATATTCAGCCGCTCTCACTTACGGAACAAAAAGACAAACTCAATTCAGAAATCGAAGATTGGATGAAAGACACCGAACAAACCGATGACATTATTGTGACAGGTATTCAGTTTTAGATTTTATTAATTCTAAGGATATGCAATCAGCGCAAGTTAGGTATATTAGCTATCGATGTCTCAACTTACCTTGTGATACACCTGTCCAGTTACATAGATGATATAGCATTCTAGCACCAACATTTCCATCCCAGTCATCACTCCCTGGAGCAACTTCGCAGAGGTCAAATCCAATAATTTTTCTTCCGGATTTAACTACAGCCTTGATCAAGTAAGCTGCTTCTTGAAAGTCTAACCCTCCAGGAACTGGCGTTCCTGTATTTGGACAAAACCTAGGGTCTAGTCCATCAATATCAAAACTTATATATACGTATTCGGGAAGCTGTTCTACTATCTGACCACAAAGCTTTGCCCATTGATTGCCAAGATATTGAGCCTCCTTGATCTCATCATCGAAAAATGTAACTACTCTTCCATTGGAAGTGCTGATAAACTTAGCCTCTTGTTCACAACAATCTCTTACCCCTACTTGTACCAGTTTAGACACATTAGTACATTTCAAAGCATTGTACATGATCGATGCATGAGAGTAAGTAAATCCCTGATATGACTTACGCAAATCGGCATGAGCATCAATCTGCAATATCCCAAAGTTATCATATCGATCGTTCAATGCCCTGATCAATCCCAAGGAAGAACTATGATCTCCTCCCACAACACCTACAATCTTTCCTTGATTAAGTCTAGCTTCTGTCTGAGCCTTTATGAAAATATTGAGTTTCTCACAAACTTCATTAACAGTCTGTGGTATCACTTTCATTTCCAAAGTGGCAGATTCTACTCCTTCTTCAAGTTGTCTAACATATTGATTGGCTAGATCTCTATTCTTATTATTCTCAATGGATAATTCTTCCTGAAAAGGCAACATATAAACACCCAGTTGCCATGCATTTGGAATTTCCCTTATAAATAAATCTATTTGAGAGGAGGCTTCTAAAATAGTCTGTGCTCCATCCATAGTGCCGGCACCATAAGATACTGTCACTTCCCAAGGAACAGGAATTAAGACTACTTCTGCATGATCTTCTGTAAATGGTATACCGAAGAGTTTACCACTCAGTCCAGCTGCATTTGGATCTATGCTATTAATAAGATTTTGCTTGTCTTCCAAGGTTTTTAGATTTGGGCGCAAGAAAAGAAAAGAGTTGGGTATTATGAAGCCAATTGAACTAAAAATTTAGCAGGTCAGGATATTCGTAAAATTTAAATTCCCCATTACCTTCAGACACTTCTTGCCAGCTGTCCAAATTGAAATCAATATGAACTAGACCACAAGTTGACATATTACCAACAGCTTCACCAGTCATATATTCTGCCAAGTAGCTGATAGATGGATTATGCCCAATCAACACGACTGTTTTCCATTCTTCCTTTAGATTATTTACGACAGTAAGTAACGTCCTTATAGATGCATCATAGACTTCACTATTGATATGTACTTTGTTAGCATCATAGAATACGTGTTCGGCTATACTTTCTGCTGTTTGCTGAGTGCGGGTAGCAGCACTACAGATTATAATATCTGGTTGAACCTTCTTATTTTTCAAGTTCATCCCCATTCTATTCGCATTTTGAAACCCAATAGGTGTCAACATACGTTCAATGTCCTTCTCGTCTTGCCGCTTTTCTAAAGTCTGTGCGTGCCTCAACAAATACAATTGCTTCACTGCCATAAGAGCATTCTATATTAGTGGTTGTTTTGAGTAATATATAAATACTGTTGGAGAATATCATGTCGCATAATTTTTTTTTTGAAAAAATTATTCATCTTTGGCGTTCCAAAACGCCATAACCATATTTCTATGTCAAAGAATTTAGTAATCGTAGAGTCTCCTGCCAAAGCGAAGACCATTGAAGGATACCTAGGGAAGGATTACAAAGTCACCTCCAGCTATGGACATGTAAGAGATCTTCCCAAAGGAGATAAAGCTATTGATATAGCAAATGGGTTTGCTCCAACCTACGAAGTGACCGCTGATAAGAAAAAAGTGATCGCAGAATTGAAGAAATTATCAAAATCTGCAGAAACCATCTATCTAGCAAGTGATGATGACCGTGAAGGAGAAGCCATTTCTTGGCACCTAAAAGAAGCTTTGAAGTTAGATGATAGTAAAACAAAGCGGATTGTTTTTAGAGAGATCACTAAAGGAGCAATCACTAAAGCAATAGAGAATCCAAGAGAAATTGATATTGACCTAGTCAATGCCCAACAAGCAAGAAGAATACTTGACAGACTTGTAGGTTTTGAGTTGTCTCCTATCCTATGGAAGAAAATCAAGACTGGTCTTTCTGCCGGTAGAGTGCAATCAGTAGCCGTCAGGATCGTTGTGGATCGTGAGCGTGAAATTGATAAGTTTACAGCGGTATCATCATTTAGAATCACAGCCAACTTTGATTTGGGTGGTGGGAAAATATTAACAGCAGAACTACCTTCCAAATTCAAATCAGAAGCAGAAGCCACTGAATTTCTAAATTCTTGTAATGGAGCAGAGTTTGATATTAAAGACTTACAAAAGAAGCCAGCTAAGAAATCTCCAACACCTCCATTTACCACCTCTACGTTGCAGCAAGAAGCTAGTAGAAAACTCGGATTCTCAGTATTGCAAACCATGACAGTTGCTCAAAAACTGTATGAAGCAGGTAATATCTCTTATATGAGAACAGATTCAGTGAATCTATCTCAAGAAGCGGTAAATGATGCGGTAGCTGAAATCACCAAGTCATATGGTGGAGACTTTGTACAAACACGGGTGTTCAAAACGAAATCAAGTAATGCGCAAGAAGCTCACGAAGCCATTCGTCCTACCAACTTTTCCAATAGAGATGCCGGACAAGACAGTGGACAAAAGAGATTGTATGACTTGATCTGGAAACGTGCTATAGCTTCTCAAATGGCCGATGCACAATTAGAGAAGACTATAGCTACGATTGGCATTTCTACTCTTCCTCAGACGCTTACGGCATCAGGGGAGGTTATCAAATTTGAAGGTTTCTTAAAAGCATATATCGAGTCGTCTGATGACGAAGAAGAGAACGAAAATGATGAACAAAAAGGCATGTTGCCTCCATTGAATATAGGGCAAATTCTTGCTTTGAATGATATGTTTGCCAAAGAAGGTTTCTCAAGACATCCTGCTAGATATACGGAAGCGAGTTTGGTGAAAAAATTAGAAGAGTTGGGTATTGGAAGACCATCTACCTATGCACCAACCATCTCAACTATTCAGAAGCGTAACTACGTGGAGAAAGAGTTTAGGGATGGAACCGAGCGAGCATACAGATTCATAACATTGAAAGATGGTATGGTCACTCCTCTCTCAAAAACTGAAATTACAGGTGCGGAAAAAGGGAAACTATTTCCAACTAATATCGCCATGGTCGTCACGGACTTCCTCGTAGAACACTTCCCTAATGTGACTAACTTCTCATTTACTGCTGATGTAGAAAAGGAGTTTGATGAAATCGCTCATGGAGCTAAGAAGTGGAATACAATGATTGATACCTTCTATAAAGACTTTCACAGTAAAGTAGAAGTGACCAGTCTGATAGATAGAAAGAGCCTTGACACCTCTCGCGAACTAGGGATTGATCCGAAAACTGGCAAGACCGTAATCGTGAGACTTGGTAAATTTGGACCTCTTGCCCAATTAGGAGAAACTCCTGAGGAGGAGGATGGAGAAAAGCCAACATTCGCTAGTCTTAGACAGGGACAATTCATAGAGCGTATAACTTTAGAAGAAGCATTGGAACTCTTCAAACTTCCAAGAGAAGTTGGTGAATATCAAGGCAATAAGGTAGTTGCTGCGATTGGAAGATTTGGGCCATATTTAAAATACACCAATCTTTTTGTCTCAATTCCTAAAGGAGAAGACCCATTGGATATCCAAATGCCTCGTGCTATTGAATTGATAGATGTCAAGATCGAAACTGAAGCTAACAAATACATCAAGACTTGGGATGAAAATCCTGACATTCAAGTTCTCAACGGACGATATGGACCATATATCAAGGCTGGAAAGAAGAATGTGAAAATTCCTAAGGACAAAGAACCTGCGGAATTGACTCTAGAAGAATGTATCGAACTAGCAGCCAACGCTCCTGAGAAAAAAGCAAGAGGCCGAAAAAAATCTTAATGTGACGATTGGTTAATTTGAAGAGGTGATCGTTCTTAGTTATCACCTCTTCAAATTAATACATTTCCAAATTGTGTAAATGAAAATAGTCGTTCTTACCGGAGCAGGCATCAGTGCCGAAAGTGGTATCCCAACTTTTAGAGACGCCCATGGTCTTTGGGAAGGTCATGATGTAATGGAAGTAGCCTCTCCACAAGGTTGGGCAGCCAATCAAGAACTAGTACTTAATTTCTACAATGAACGTAGGAAAAATGCGCTCTCAGCTAAACCCAATCGTGGTCATCAAATACTGGCTGAACTGGAGCAAGACCATAAAGTAGTCATCATTACTCAGAATGTAGACAACCTCCATGAAAAAGCTGGCTCCACTAATGTAAATCACCTCCATGGAGAGCTTTTCAAATCCAGAAGTACAGTAGATGATAAACTCGTCTATGATGTAGACGACTGGGAACTCAACACTGGTGACCTGTGTGAAAAAGGTAGCCAACTAAGACCTGATATTGTTTGGTTTGGCGAAGAGGTTCCCATGATGGATATTGCTATTCAAGAAGCCATGTCTGCTGATATTTTTGTTATCATTGGTACTTCTATGGCTGTCTATCCCGCAGCGGGTTTGATCAACTATGTTGCTGAAAATATTCCCAAATACATTATAGACCCACATCTGCCGGATGTCCCTGTCCTACCCAACCTGCACTTGATAGAGAAAATTGGTAGTGAGGGATTGGAGGAGTTTAGAGTGAACTTGAGAGGTTAGCGATCATTCTATTATCGCTGTATAAATGCTGCCAATTCCATCAGCAAAGCCAACCCCATGTGTACAATAACTCCGCCCCAAATGTTACGGCTATAGTAAGCTACAATTCCCAGTATATAACCACCAAATATTGACCCAATAGTCTCTCCTACTGGCTTTCCAAAATGAAGGAAAGCATAACTCGCAACCATTGGCAAAATCACATATGGGCCCAGATATCGCATCAAGCCTAGAATTAAAAAACCCCGAAAAAACAATTCTACAGAGAAAAAACTCAGCGCATAAGTAACCTCGTACGCAATTGCCATCACCCATTCTGGTAAGTTCAAGAATTGAGCTGCAATCAAACCATTGGCACGCTGATACATAGGATATTGTCTTAAAAAGTCAGCTGAGAATGAAGCTCCTATAACCAACGGCAGTACCAACAACAGCAATAAAAAATATGGCTTGAGATTCACCCCCTTCCTCGTCACTCCATAGAATGATGGTGACTTCTCATCTATAAATCTATAAAACAAATACAGCGGCATGACAACCACCAGGACTGTACTCAAATTGCTTACACATCTAAACACAAAAGTATCTAGTTGATAGGGTAATAAGGGTAGCAAAGATCTATGTAAAGAAAATGATCTGTCAATCGCCAGTACAAATAATCCGACCAAAGAAGTAATCCAGAACCCCTTCTGAGTTAAAAAAATCTTATACGAAGTGAAAATGTATATGAACAAACAAACAGAATAGTAAGGCAGTGCTTCAAATAAAAAGAAATACAGAATTTGAATGTTCTGGCCAAAATAGCTGTCGATCACACTATCTTCAAAATCATAATGATAATTAAAGGCAATACTTATGGTTAGTAATACCGCTATAGATACATACAATTTCCAATTGAAATAGGCACTTACATATTCCTTAATATAACTGGCTAATGACTTCATAAATTGACGACTACTTTACCTACTGTCTTACCACTTTGAAATAACTTTATAGCGCCATGCATATCATCAAATGAAAATTCATGTCCTACATGAGGCTTTCCAATATTAAGTTTATTCAAGCCTAAAAGCACTTCCTTGAGCAATTCTTCTTGCTCATATAACCAGATGAGATTAAATCCCATCACGGACTTATTTTCTTCAATCATATTTTGAGGATCAAGTTTGGCCCTAGTCAGGTAAGTCCAAATCAACTTTAAATAATTAGGTCTTGCTGAAGTCTGTCCATAACGCGCAGATCCGTAGGTCACCAATCTTCCTTGCTTGGCCATTACTTGATAGCTATTAGTGAAAAATTTACCTCCAATACACTCCAGCACAACATCCAGAGGTTTCTTGCCAAGTGCATTGATCAAGTCCTTCTTGAATTGTTTACTCCTCACAATACCATGATCATAGCCTTGTTGCTTCAATAAAGCTAGTTTCGATTCATTGCCAACCGCACCAATAGTTGTGGCATTATAAGTTTTGGCGATTTTATTGGCCAATAAACCAACTCCCCCAGCGGCACTATGAATGAGGACAGTCCCTTCCTTCTCCAAATTTCCTAAATAAACTAAGGCGTAATACGCGGTCAATGCTTGAACGAGATATGCTGCTCCTTCGGAAAAAGACCAATCTTCAGGTAATGGGCTTAAGTATTGCTCATGATTATTGATGTGTGAAGCATAGCCTCCAAACTTGGTCACTCCCATCACTCGGTCTCCAACGTCATATTGATCAACTTCACTTCCTACTTCCGATACCACTCCGCAATATTCTAGACCCGGAACAAAACTACCCTCAGGTGTAGCTCCATAGAGCCCATACATGGCAAAAACATCAGCAAAATTAAGTCCGATCGCCTTCACTGACACTGTGACCTCATTAACCTCTAGTCTATCCAATCTCTCCTCTACCAGTTTTAAGTTTTTAATCGAACCAGCCCTAGGAATCATTCGGTATACTTTTCTTTGCATGAGATGTTTAGGTTATCCAGGTTACTATTGATTTGGCAAATTATTTATTTTAATAGTGAAAAGAACACTAATGGCAAAGAATTAATAGTTTGAATGTCTCAATTACACCAACATCTATGCCGCACCGATCGCATATTGAGTTTGTCTTTTCAACCAATAATAAGACAATTCTTCAAAATAAACTTCCAGATAACACTGTATTTAGTAATCTGCATGAAACTTCAGGAATTCGATTCAATGTTGGGAAAATGCTATCATTTGTCGGTTTACCAGCATAAAAATATATGACTGATTTCTATCTTTGGTAGCATTAGTTGTAATCATGAAAATCAATTGACGTTAGAATAACAATCTAATTTACAGGTTACTATTCCTTCCTATCGATATTAATTTCAAAATAAAAGAAACAAAATTCGTATAGAATCATTAGTTTCAATATCTCAATATTTAATCAATGAATAAATTTATTTCTTTATTATGTCTCTTGCTAATCAGTGCTGTCGGATACAGTCAGGGATGCAGTGATGCTGGATTTTGCACTATGGGAGCTATGAAACCAGACCAGTCATACAGTAAGAATACCAACTTCAAGTTAAGAGCAATAGAAATTAGTCAGTACCGTGGTAAAACAACTTTAACACCAATAATCCTTGTGACAAATATTGATTTTGCATTCTCTCTCAGGGAGACTACTTTTCAATTCAAACTCCCCTATCAATCTATATCTGGTAATCTGGGAAGCACATCAGGTATTGGAGATATTTCTATAAGTGCTACACGCAGCGTTCATTCAACTGACAGATATGACATAAATGCTACACTAGGTGCTAAAATACCCTCTAACAATAGCGATCTCAAAAAGGAAGATGACAATTTATCGAACCGAGGAAGTCACTACCCAATGTATTACCAAACCAGTCTTGGGAGTTTCGATGTCATTGCGGGAATATCAGTGATTAGCAAAAAATGGCTCTTCGCAGCAGGCTATCAAAATGCACTAACGGCCAACAACAATCAATTTTCATGGAAAGATTGGGGTGAATACAGGAGTCAATCTTACATCAGAAAGCATGATATTGCTTTTAATCTGAAAAGAGGTACTGACATTATGCTGCGAGCCGAACGGAACTGGAGGTTTTCTAATTATAACTTTAGCTTTGGTGCGTTACCCATTTTTAGAATTACTAAAGATCAAATCGATAAGGCAGGTACTTACGAAAAAGTAGATAAAACAGTAGGTATGGCACTCACCGCATTAGGAAGTTTTGGTTATAACTTTAATGTCAAATCGAGTATCAAATTCATCGTTGGATTTAAGATAACTCAGAGAGAAGTCAATCCAGATCAGCTGACTCGCCATAGTGTACAAACCATCGCTTATGTATATAGATTTTAGAAGATGAAAAGAAAATCATTCGCCATATTATTTTCTTTTATTGTCGCAAGCATCTTTGCTCAGTCTTCCGAATTTGGAAATATTCAGAGACTGATTGATGCAGAAAACGTTATAGAGGCAGAAAAAGAAATTTTAAGTATTCAAGACAAAACTAGTGGAGACTATCAACTCTTCTACGGAGATATTCTACTCAAGAAAGGGGATCATCAAAAGGCATTATCAACTTTTGAAGCAGCCCAAGTATTTTTTGAACAAAATAAAAATAGCTCAATTAAGCTTGCAAAATGTTACAGTCAACTCGGCTATATTCACTGGACTATGGGTAATCATGAGGAATCTCTGATTCATCATGAACAAGCCTTACAAATCCATAAATTATCTAATAACAAGAAAGGAATTGCCGCATCACATAATGATATTGGACTTACTTATAGTAATATCGATTCAGAAAAAGCACTTGAGTATTATCAAATTGCGCTTACTGATTACAAGAAATTATACGAAGCGAATGACGAACGTATTGCAACAGCTCATATCAATATTGGGTATATCAATGGTAAAATGGATTTTCAAAGTGATGCATTCGAGAATTTTGACAAAGCATTAGAAATACTAGAGATTAAATATGGTAAAGATCACCCAAGGCGAGCATTTGTTTATAGTAATATAGGGTTGATCCACTTCGGACTAAAAGAATATGAAGATGCAAGGAAGTATCAAGAAATGGCACTCAACATCTACCAAAAGTCATACGGGGACACTCATCCAGAAGTTGCCAGTACTTATAACTATTTAGGGAATATTTACCATGAACAAGGTCTTCATCTTGCTGCATTACAGCAATTTCAAGAAGCTATATGTGCTAATATCCCGAACTACAATAATCGAAGTATTTACGATGTCACTCCTATCAAAACCTACTATAGTGCCGACTTGCTACTCATATCTCTTCAGCAGAAAGCACAAGAATTAGAAGCCTTGCACTACAGTAAAACACTTAAGAAAAAAGACCTTATGGCTGCATGGGTCAATATCAACTCGTGTGATTTATTGATCGATGACATACGTAGACTCAAGACCAATGAAGCTGATAAAATTGCTTTAGGTGCTATTGCCAGTGAAATTTATGAAGATGGCATAAGAACAAGTGTAGGGTTAGCTGATGTCTCCTGGAGCAAACAACTATTTCAAGAAAAAGCCTTCTACTTTGCTGAAAAAAGCAAGTCTAGCGTACTGCTCGATGCTATTGCTGATGCAAATGCCAAAAGTTATGCCAACATACCTGATGATATTATTGCTAAAGAACAACAGCTTAAAACTGATATTGCCTATTTTAAGCAGTTATTAGCCAAAAGCAAAAATCAGTCATATCAAAATGAATTATTTTCGCTAGAGAATAAATATCAGGCGTTTACCAAATCGCTTGAACAGAACTATCCTCAATATTATAATCTCAAATACAATGTCAACATTCCATCTATATCGGATATAACCAATATACTAAGTGATAAAGAAGCTGTACTCAGCTATTTTATAGCCGAAAAAACAGATAGACTTTATACATTCTACATTTCTAAAGATAAATTCAGAATCCACAATAATCCTAAATTAAAAGACCTTGACCGATACTTGTCTGGATATCGAAATAGTATTTACTATAAGGTAAAAGACATCTACACTAGTACTGCTGTATTGCTTTACAACACGCTCATTCCCCCAATTGAAAATCATATCAACTCGCTTACTATAATCCCTGTAGGCAGGTTAGGGATTGTACCTTTTGAAGCACTTTTGACTGATGAACCAAAAGAACATACTGCTTATGAAAACTTAAACTACCTACTCAAGGACTATAGTGTGAACACACAATATGCCGCAGCTCTAATGAAACCAAGAAGTGATAAAAACAATGAAACCTCACCAACAGCTTGTATTTTAGCACCCGTTTCATTCTCAAGCCATCGATTACCGGAACTTCCAGCTACTGCTGACGAAGCTAGAAGTATTAATGATCTATTTGTGAAAAATGGTATTTCGAGCAAGTCATATACTTATTCTGACGCCAACGAAATCAACATCAAATCAGAGGACATCTCAAAGAGTCGATATCTACACTTTGCCACGCATGGGATTGTAGATGAAGCCAAGCCTGAACTATCACAAATATTCTTGTCATCCGCATCCGATGAGGACGGAAATCTTTATACTGGAGAGATATACAATCTTAAACTAAATGCCGATTTAGTCACTTTATCAGCATGCCAAACTGGCCTAGGTAAAATCTATAAAGGCGAAGGTATCGTAGGGTTATCACGTGCCTTACTCTACGCTGGAGCCAATAACATGCTTGTTTCTTTATGGAGCGTGGCAGATCAATCTACGGCCAACCTCATGGTTGATTTTTACGAAAAATCATTGAGCGACTATTCATATACTGAAGGTTTGCAACTAGCAAAAAAAGAAATGATTCTAGGAAAAAAATATTCAGCACCATATTATTGGGCACCGTTTATTTTGATTGGACAATAGGAGTTTTTAGATTGAACTCATCAATGTATTGAACAACAGAAATTAACTTATCAGTTTATATGATTTTATTGAAATTATTCTTGGCATAATAATCGCAAACAACAACCTAAACTCTTACTATGAAAAACATAACTTTACTTAATACAGTTTTACTAGCTATTTTAGCAGTATCAATCTCCGCTTGTGCTTCCAAGAAAAAAGGAGAATCAAATACAAACATGGATATTACACTTAATATCACGATGACCTCTAGCTATTGTGGTGGTACTCCACCATCAGAAGATATGTTAATGAAACTTAAAGAGTCTAAAAAATACTCCAGTAAAAGCATTCACATCTCATCAAAAAATAGTTTAACTGAAGACATGAAGGAAGTGAAATCTGATGCAAATGGAAAAGCAGTGATTGCTTTAGACAAAGGAATTTATTTCGTTTTCCTACCTAAGAAAGTATCCGCGAAACACAGTGGGAATGACAGAAGTGAAGATGATTGCAACAAATGGAAAAACACACCTAACGGAACATTTACTATTGGTGATGATAATAGTATATCTTTCAACATTCACGAGACATGTGATGGTTGCGGAGCATTAAGAATGTAGTAGTCATAACAATATCAATAAAAAAAGCCTGTAAATAACGACAGGCTTTTTTTATTCCCTAGCTTATTTCAATATGATATTTATGGAGTAATCCTTCTATCCCTATTCTTGAAAATTTTGCTTTTCTCAAACGATTGATTTCAGGATCTATTGAATAATTGAAGGCTGTTCGAAAATCCACCTTCTCCAGTATACTCCTATCGAATATAGCTCTGGATAGATCACAGTCATCAAACACTACATTCGTTAAATCTGTTTCAGAAAAATCTACTTCTTGTAAACTACATTTTCTGAATTGAGAATTTTTAAGTTTTAATTGATAGAAGAGAGATAAATTCAATAGGCATCTTTCAAAATTTATAGAAAGAAGAAAATTATTGCAATCATTAAAATTCAAACCAAGCATCTTACAATTGACAAACAGTACTTCTTTGAAAGAAGTACTGGACAAATTGACCATGCTTAAATCACAACTCTCAAACCGACAATCTAAAAATGTAATCCCTGCTAAACTGATGTTAGAGAAATTACAGTTAGAAAATGTACACAGTTCGTACTCATTCTCTTTTAATGAATTAGTAGTGAAATCAATATTCTCAAAAATTTGGTCTTGCATGTTTATTTTTTCTCCTCTAGTATTGATCCTAAAGTAAAAGACTGAAATTCAGTAATTCACCAATCATGTTTCACTTAAGAAATCGTGAGGTTTATGATTTCTGCAAGATAACTAAAGAGTTTCTAATTTTTTTTAATTCAAAAATGCTACATTACACTAGAATTAATTAAATATTTTGATTTTTAGTCGACTTGAAACATTGTCAGATGAACAGAAAACTATTCTTGCTTTGAAAAAAGGTAAGAGTTGGGCTTTCAAATCTATCTTTAATGAATATCACTTAAAACTTTACCATTTCACTAAAAAAATGGGACTCTCGCATGAAGATGCTGAAGGTGTTGTTCAAGATGTCTTTATTACTATTTGGGAGAAAAGAACCTATATCAAAGAAGAACTACACTTCAAGTCCTACCTCTATACTATTACCAAAAGGCTTACAATCAAGCGAATAAGACGCCTTGTATTGGAAAATCAGTTTCAAGTTGACACAAAAATATCAACAAAAAACATAACTCATCAAACTGAGGATTACATAATTTTTTCAGACCTAATGGAGCACGCTTCAGATAGTATTGACAAACTCCCTGCCGAGCGTAAACAAATATTTATGCTAAGTAAACAGCAAGAGTTGTCCAATCAAGAGATATCTGAAAAATTGAATATTTCCAAAAGAACAGTAGAAAATCAACTATATAGAGCAAATAAAACCTTGCGAAAAGATATCAATTCAAAATAATATTTTTCTGTTGCGTGAGTAATTACCCTAAGCTAGGGTAATTATATAGTGAACATACTATATAATTATTTGATGCAAAAAAAATTGATACGAAAGCACCTCAGTGGAGATTGCAGTTTTGAAGAAGAGCAACAGGCGTTAAAAATATTATCTACTAATGAAGGATTAAAAATCCTTAATGATTTAGCCGATGAATTTTGGGAGGGTGAATTAAGCAACGACAAGATTGATGACAAAAGACTGTACCAAAGAATAACCTCTAAACTTCCTAAGAAGCAAATTATTGACTGGACTTATATGCGATATGCGGCATCTGTTGTTATTCTAGCTTTAGCAGCCTTTACAATAATCAACATCACTCATAAGGAAGAGAGTGTCATTGTTTCAGTTCCTTTAGAAATAATCACAAAGTCGACTTCAAAAGGTCAGAAATCAACGATCATGCTGAGTGATGGCTCTAAGGTGATTTTGAATGCACTAAGTACTTTAAGTTATTCAAGAAATTTCACTGATAGTACACGTAACCTTAAGTTGACAGGAGAAGCATTTTTCTACGTAGCTAAGGAAAAGGACAGACCATTTACTGTGACCACTGGTAACACTAAGACTACAGCTCTGGGGACTTCCTTTAATATAAATAGCCGTACATCTACACAGCAAATATCATTAGCTACTGGTAAAGTACTTATCAAAACAGATAAGACTGATGCTTTTATACTAACACCTGGAGAAGCACTTGAAGTCAACACAGAGGGAAAAGGTGCAATTCGCAAGTTCCAATTTGATGTTGATAAAGAACTTTCTTGGAAAGATGGCATTCTATATTTCAAAGACAATTCGTTTGATGATATCGTGCAAACATTAGAAATGTGGTACAATGTCAAGATTGAATTATCTTCTATAAAATCCAATAAATCTAATTATACAGGTCAATTTAAGAATGCAAGCTTAAGACATGTACTAGAAAGCATGTCTTTTGCACTTGACTTTGAATATACGCTTAAAGAAAAAAATATTATTATAATGTTCAATCAAAACCCTAAATAACTACTACATGAAAAACCCTACTAAACAAGTGACAAGATTATTGATTTGGTGCCTCATGGTATATGCAATACCTATGCACGCATCCAATAATTTAGAAAATGCAAAAAGTGTGAAAGATGTATTTGTCGACCTCTCTTTGGTTAATGCAACCGTAAAAGACGCTTTTAGTCAACTAGAAGAGAAGACAAGCTTTAAATTTCACTACAGTAAGTCCAACATAAAAATTGATGAAAATTTTTACAAAGAATACAAGCAAGTATCAGTAGCACAAATACTAACCGATATTGGTAAAGAAGCTCAGTTGAAATTCAAGCAAGTAAATAACACGATCAGTGTTAATAAAGCGAAATCTTCAAAAGAAATTGTAAATTCAATTGAAATTGATATTCTACTTAATGCAGTATCAATCACAATTACTGATGAGAACAATGAGCCATTGCCAGGTGTCAATGTTATTGTAAAAGGTACTAATACTGGTGGTATAACTGATACCTCAGGAAACATGACTATTGACGTAGAGGAAAATACGACATTAGTGATTAGCTATATTGGATACAAAACTCAAGAGGTCAATGTAGGCACTAGATCGTCAGTATCCATCAAAATGGTAGCTGACACCGAGCAACTTCAAGAATTAATAATTGTAGGATCGCGTAATGCACCTAGGTCCTCAACTGACACTCCTCTCCCCGTAGATATGATATCATCTGATGCTTTGATATCGACCGGTCAGCCTACATTTGATAAAGCTTTACAATACCTGGTACCTTCATTCAACACGGTGCAAACTCCAGTAAATGACGCAACTGCCATTCTCGATCCTTATGAGATCAGAAATATGGGGCCAAGTAGAACTTTGGTGTTGATCAATGGAAAGCGAAAAAATTTAAGTGCACTACTTTACACGCAAACTTCTCCAGGTAGAGGAGAAACAGGAGCTGATATTTCAGCTATTCCTACTGATGCGATCAAAAGAGTGGAGATATTGAGAGATGGAGCTTCTGCCCAATATGGATCAGATGCTATAGCTGGTGTAATGAACATCGTTTTGAAGGATGATGCAGATGACGGATCTGTAACATTAAGAACTGGCATGAGTTCAGAAGGTGATGGTGAAATGTTGGGTATTAGCTTAAACAATGGTAGCAGCCTTGGAGATGGTAAAGGATTTATCAACTATACTGTTGACCTTTCTAAAGTAGGTCAGGCTAACAGGCCTGGAACTGTAGATGGTGGTACTTCAACCTTAGGTAGTAATGTTTATGGCCCTGCCAACAGACCATTAGCAGGAGGAGAATATGCAGATTTCGTTTTCACAGATCCTGACAAAGCTGATAATTATCTTGTAAATGGCTTATTAGGAGGTATTGACATCTCTGGTTTTGATGATAACCAAAAGAATTCAGCCCTAGCTACTTACAGTGGTACTCCAGCATTCACAACAAGAAACAATGAAATCAATCAAGGCAATGATAACGGCATAAGTGACGTAGATAATTTCCTAGCTCTCATGCCAGATGCTGGAAACATCAATGGCTCTCCAGAAACTACATCTGCCAAATTTTTGGTAAATGGTGGAATGGAGCTTAATGAAAACACAAGTGTCTATGCTAATGCTGCTTATGTATATAAAAAAGTGAATAGTTATGCAAACTATCGTACTCCCTATTGGAGAACAGAAGCTGACTTTCCATATTTAGCTGATTTCTTTCCTAATGGGTCTAATGGAGAATATGTTGGATATGTACCAACATTCGATGGCGACTTGAATGACTACAATGCTACATTGGGATTTAAGTCAAAGAAAAATGACTGGAACTATGATGCAAGTTTGACAATTGGAGGCAACAGACAGACTTATACTATAAGAGATTCTCACAATAGAAACACAGTATACTCACCTTCTGTTTGGGTAGATGCTAACACGAATGGAACTGTCGATGATGGTGAAATGACAGAAGGATCACAACTTTATAGAGAAAATAGTCAAGTATCTTTTGATCCAGGAGGAACACAGTTTAATCATACTGTTGGAAACATTGATATTTCCAGGGTAGTTTCTGATCAATTAGGTATTGCTTTTGGGTCTGAGTTTAGATCAGAAACCTTTACAGTGATTGAAGGAGAATTATCTTCTTATGATGGTGGTGGAGCTGATTCATTTGCTGGAAATGCACCAGAGAATTCAGGAAAATTCAACAGATATAACTTTGGTGCATATATAGACATTGCTTTTGATGCTACTGAAGATTTCTTAATCGCTGGTACTGCAAGAATAGAAGATTACAGTGATTTTGGAAGTGCATTTGTTTGGAAGTTAAGTTCTAGGTATAAGCTTGCTGAAGAGAAAGCAACGCTTAGAGGTTCTCTATCTACAGGATTCAGAGCGCCTACATTGCACCAGATCTACACACAGAAAGCGCAGTATAGCTTTATTCCAGGTCAAGGTATTCAGGTAGGTGGATTAGTGAACAATGTATCTAGAGAAGCCAACTTATTGAACATTGATAATTTGGATGCCGAATCTTCTACAAACTTTACTTTTGGAATGGGATCTCAAGTGAATGATAATTTCAATTTTACTGTGGATTATTATAGTATTAAAGTTAAAGACAGAATCATATTGAGCAACGAAATTGTCCCTCCTTCAGGACCTGCTTTTCAAGGACTATCAGACATTAGTTTCTTCACTAATGCACTGGACACAAAAACTTCTGGAGTTGATGTAGTAATGAACTACAAGAATGTTGCCATGGGATCAGGTAAGTTAGGATTCAATCTATCAGGAAACTACACCATAGCCAATGAAAGAGATGGAGCTGTTAAAAATCCTGATTTTGTTACAAATAGCGGTCAATCTGTTGTTGATGCAACACAAGAGGCTTTATTTTTTACTTCTCGTCCAAAAACGAAATGGATATTGGGAGTGAATTATAACATAAATAAGTGGAATTTGGCTCTCAACAATACTTACTTTGGAAAAACAACTTTCCAACAGCAAGGTATGGATGCTAGCATCAGAACAGAGTTTACACCAAAAATCGTCACTGATTTGAGTATTAATTATGAAGCTTCAGAAAAGGTGAACGTGACACTTAATTTAAACAACTTATTAAATATACTGCCTGAATGGGAATTTGTTGCAAATAATGCAAATGGTGAAACATTATTGGCTGATCCTGCTCAAGTTAAAGAGCAATCAAATTTGATCACATTCAACCAGCGTTATTCTCAAATGACTTATGATGGATATCAATTCAGTCAACTTGGTACGCTTGTTAACCTTTCGGTTAATGTGAGGTTCTAATCTTAGTTGTTAATAATTTAAAAAGGCTGTTCATTTTCATGAACAGCCTTTTTATTTACAAGATTGTCCCGTTCTGAAATAGTGTTAGATAGAAAGCAATATTATTCCAACTTGTCGTATTTATACAATACAACTAGGGTTGGTTCACTTACTTTGGCTAAAAAAAGACTATGAAAAATTTTACATCAATGATTCTACTACTAGTAATCACCAGCGTGGGCTGTACGCAGTCAATAGAGAACAAAGACTTCTCTTGGCTTCTAGGAGATTGGCAGCGCACGAATAATGAGGCTGGCCAACTAACAACAGAGTCTTGGGAATTCTCTCAAAAAGAGTATCAAGGACTAGGAGTGACAGTCGTAGGTAGTGATACCGTATTTTTTGAAAACATATCACTAACCAATATTGAAAATCAAATGTTCTTAGTCGTTGAAACTCCAGAACATGGAGATCCAGTGCAATTCAAGATCACTTCACAAACCAACGAGTCATTTACTGCCGAAAATCCAGAAAATGACTTTCCTAAAAAAATCATTTACAAAAAGACTAAAGAGGGTTTACTAGCAACCGTTTCCAATGATGAAAGGACCATTGACTTCACATTTATACCCGCTAAAAACTAGTAATACTCGTTCTTCAAATAGTTGGGGAAGATCTTCAAGTGTTGTTTTGTAACGTCTTCCATCAACTTTTCTTTCATTTCTACAATATTATCTTTCTCTGTAGCTGATACGAAAACTGCTGTCTTGGCATCTTTGTTCATATGGGATGCCTTCAATAATTCCAGAGAAGATTGAGCAGACTCATCAATTTCAAATATATCTGTTCCTTCTGGAGCCTCTTCTTCCTTGTAGAGATCCATTTTATTATAGATCATCACTGTAGGTATATCTGCAGCACCAATATCGGTCAAAGTTGAATTAACCACATTTATCTGATCTTCAAATGCCGGATGAGAAACATCTACTACATGTAGCAGAACATCTGCTTCACGTATCTCATCCAAAGTGGATTTGAATGATTCTATCAAGTGATGAGGCAGTTTTCTGATGAACCCTACTGTATCAGAAAGTAAAAATGGAATTTGATCAATGACTACTTTTCTGACTGTTGCATCTACCGTTGCAAAGAGCTTGTTCTCTGCCTTCAATTCTGATTTTGAGAGTAAGTTCATCAAGGTAGATTTGCCTACATTGGTGTACCCTACCAATGCCACACGCACTATCCCACCCCTAGATTTACGTTGGGTGAGGTTTTGTTTTTCAATTTTCTCAAGCTTCTTTTTCAGAACATCTATCTGATTACGAAGATTTCTCCTATCCGTCTCAATCTCTTTCTCTCCTGCTCCCCCCATGGTTCCTGTACCTCCTCTTTGTCGCTCCAGGTGCGTCCACATATTGGTCAGCCTAGGCATAAGGTATTGATATCGCGCAAGTTCAACTTGCGTCTTAGCCTGCGCGGTTTGAGCACGTTTCAAGAAGATGTCAAGAATCAACATACTTCGATCGTAAATCTTGCACTCAATAGCATCCTCTAGGTTTCGCATTTGCGATGGACTCAAATCATCATCAAAAATCACTACCCCTATATCTTTAGCCTTTACATAGGCTACAATCTCCTCTAACTTACCTTTACCGACAAAAGTCCTATTATCAGGTCTTTCCAAACGCTGCGTAAAAGTATGTTGAGTTTGTAAACCTAGCGTACTTGCCAGAAATTCTAGTTCATCAATATGTTCTATAACTGTTTCTTCCTTCTGAAATCTCTCAATTATCGCAACAAGAACTGCACGATCATTTTCACTTTCATCTACACTTTGTACTTTCTCTATCATATATCAACGATTGTATTTACAAAGGTAGTATTTCGAATCATAAAAAAAGGACTTTGATTGCTCAAAGTCCTTCTTATTAATAATTAACTTATTTGTCTTATGCTAACTGCGCATCAAGTTTTCCAGCCAATACGCCTTTAGGCACAGCTCCTACTTGCTTATCAACAATCTCTCCTCCGTTGAATACCAACAAAGTAGGGATACTTCTGATGCCAAACTTAGCAGCCACTCCAGGGTTTTCGTCAACATTTACTTTACCCACTATAGCTTTACCTTCGTAATCACCTGCTAGCTCTTCTACAACAGGTCCGATCATCTTACAAGGTCCACACCATTCAGCCCAAAAATCAACTAAGATTGGTTGTTCTGATTTCATCACTTCTTCGAAGTTAGCGTCTGTTATTTCTAATGCTTTGCCCATTATTTCTATTTGTTAAATTTTATTGCTTTCTTTTAATTACTCCTCACAAACGTAAATATAAATGAATTTGTTCCTTATACCCGCAGTAGTGTTTCATAATTAATATCTATGGTAAGATAGCTGACGTTTATGTGTTTCAGTTATTCAGTTGATAGACAATAGTTCTTCAGTTGATAGTCGATAGTAAATCAGTTAAAAAATCAACCACTGATTCGTTAATCAGCTAATCATCACACCAGCACCTTATATTCGACATTCATCAGTTGATCCATTTTCTGAATAAGCTCATTGTCAGGGTTAACTTTATATTTCCTAGCTAAGGCATCCACTGCTATATTCTCAGTCCTGTCGACAATTTTCAGTCTTAAATCACATTCTCCTTTATGATTTTGACAGATCAACTCCAATTTATCAACTATATCAAAATCCAAATCATTGATATCTATCTTCACTTCTATCCCCTTACTTTTCTTGTCTCTTAGATCATTCAGCAGTTCGATATTAGAAATTTTAAATTCTAGACGACCTTCTCCCCATCTCTGTTTGACTACTCTTCCGCTGACATACAAATACCAATCCTGCATCATGAATTCCT
This sequence comes from Cyclobacteriaceae bacterium, assembly GCA_034112085.1. Lineage (GTDB taxonomy): Bacteria > Bacteroidota > Bacteroidia > Cytophagales > Cyclobacteriaceae > JAWUWD01. The sequence goes on along the minus strand of JAWUWD010000053.1, from coordinate 14,609 downwards.
TGAACTTGATGTAGTCATCTCCAAACATGAAGAATGTGTGATTGCCATTGTAGTCTTCAATAGTCAATGTTCCGAAGGGCTTTCCTGTCTTGGTGGTTCGATGTGCAAATGCAGACACGATCCCTGCTACTCTCACTTCTTTACCTTGCAATGCTTCTACATTCTCTAGATCATTCAGTGGGGTATTGCAGAATGTATCTAGTTCGAATTTGAAATCATCCAATGGGTGACCCGAGATATAAAGTCCTACAATTTCTTTCTCAATATTGAGTTTCTCAAATTCACCATAAGGCTCTATGTCTGGCACGTTAGGCCGTGGAATGGCTTCACCGGAAGCGCCTCCAAATAACGAAGCTTGGGCACTTTCTTTCTCTTGCTTGAGTTTGCTAGCATAGCGAATAGACTTCTCAATCAAGGACATATCTCCTTCAGGTGCTACTACATATTGCTTGCGATGATAATCTTCGAAGCAATCAAACCCTCCAGACATGGCCAAACTCTCAAACGTCTTTTTATTGACTACTCTAAGATTGACCCTTTCAGAAAAATTAAAAATATCTGAAAACGTACCGTTTTCATCTCGTTCTTCTATAATACCGTTTACTGCAGCATCTCCAGAACCTTTGATAGCGCCAAGCCCAAACCGAATAGCACCTTCTTGGTTTACTGTAAATTTAGTCTTCGATTCGTTGACATCTGGTCCAAGCACTTTGATTCCCATGCGGTTACACTCTTCCATGAAGAAAGTCACCGACTTGATATCATTCATATTATTACTCAGCACTGACGCCATGTACTCCGCAGGATAGTGCGCTTTGAAATATGCGGTCTGATAAGCAATCCATGCATAGCAAGTAGAGTGAGACTTATTGAAAGCATAGGCAGCAAATGCTTCCCAATCCTTCCAAATTTTCTCTAGTTTCTCTTCATCATGCCCTTTCTCTTTCGCCTGATTGATGAACTTTGGTTTCAACTCATTGAGCAAAGACATAAGCTTCTTCCCCATTGCCTTTCGCAACACATCAGCCTCACCTTTAGTAAACCCTGCGAGCTTCTGAGAAAGCAACATCACTTGCTCTTGATAGACCGTGATACCATAAGTCTCCTTAAGGTATTCTTCCATATCATCGAGATCATAAGCAATCTCTTCTTCTCCATGCTTACGCTTAATAAAGGAAGGAATATACTCCATCGGACCTGGTCGATAGAGTGCATTCATGGCAATCAAATCAGCAAACACCGTAGGTTTCAAGTCACGCATGTGCTTCTGCATCCCAGGAGATTCATACTGAAATATCCCTACAGTTTCTCCACGTTGGAAAAGTTCATAGGTCTTCACATCATCTAATGGAATGGTATCAGGATCAATCTCTACACCATGTTTATCTTTGACGATTTTCACCGCATCTTTGATAAGTGTTAGTGTCTTTAAACCCAAGAAATCCATTTTCAATAACCCCGCATCTTCCACCACAGAATTATCAAATTGCGTACACCACATTTCTGAATCTTTCGCCAAAGCGACAGGCACAAAATTGGTGATATCATCTGGTGTAATAATCACACCACATGCATGAATACCCGTATTCCTTACAGAGCCTTCTAAAGTCACTGCTTGCTTCAATGTTTGGGCTGAAAGATCAGTTCCGTCAGCAATCTCCTTCAGCGCATTTGCCATCTGGATCTGCTCACCATTATTTTTCAGCTTCTCCTTCAGTGCTTTGTCATCGAGGCCAAAAAGTTTGTTGAGTTTGATGTCAGGCACCAACTTCGCTATCCGGTCTGCATCTGAGAGTGGCAATTCAAGTACTCTAGCAGTATCTCTTATCGATGACTTGGCTGCCATCGTACCATAAGTGATGATCTGAGCCACTTGATTGGAACCGTACTTGTCTATCACATAGTCCATTACTCGACCACGGCCTTCATCATCAAAGTCAATATCAATATCGGGCATGGACACCCTATCTGGATTTAGAAATCGCTCAAATAGCAGATCATAAGCTATTGGATCAATATTGGTGATTTTGGTGCAATAGGCTACTGCAGAACCTGCAGCCGATCCACGACCAGGTCCAACGGATACGCCCATCTCTCTCGCAGCAGCTATAAAATCCTGAACAATCAAGAAATATCCCGGATATCCTGTATTCTTAATTACACTTAACTCAAAGTCAAGTCGCTCAGTTATTTCTGGAGTAATTTCCTCATATCGATTTTTTGCTCCTTCATAAGTTAGATATCTTAAATAATTGTTCTCACCAATTTTCAGACTGGCATCTTCTGCATCTCTGGAGTCTTGAAACTCTTCTGGGATATCAAACTTCGGAAGCAATACTTCTCTCGCCAGTTTGTATTCTTCTGTCTTATCTACAATCTCCTGAATATTGGTAATCGCTTCTGGCAGATCCGCAAAGAGTTGCTTCATCTCCTGCGGAGACTTTATGTAATATTCATCATTAGGAAAGCCATATCGGAATTCTCTTCCACGCTTTCCAATATACTTTTTCGGTTTGCTCACAGGATCACCGTCTTTCACACATAGCAAAATATCGTGTGATGCGGCATCCTTCTTTTCAGTATAATAAGTATTGTTAGAGGCGAAGTATTTGACATCATACTTCTTCGCAAACCTCATGAGCACCTCGTTGACGACATTCTCTTCTTCTACCCCATGACGGTTGATCTCTACATAAAAATCCTCTCCAAACTGTTCTTTCCACCATACAAAGGATTCTTCGGCTATCGACTCTCCTTCGTTGAGAATCAAAAAAGGAATCTCCCCCCATAACCCACCGGTAGTCGCTATTAAGTCTTCTTTATATTCTAATAGAATGGCTTTGTCAATTCTTGGGACATAATAGAACCCTTCCACATTCGCATAAGAAGCTAGTTTAGCCAGGTTATGATAGCCTTTTTTGTTTTTCGCTAACATGACTGTTTGAAAGCCATTGTTTTGCCTTGACTTGTCTTTTCGGTCTGGGCAAAGATTGAATTCACATCCAACTATAGGCTTGATTCCTTCTTTGAGCGCTGCTTTCACAAAGTGAAATGCTGCCATCATATTGCCGTGATCAGTCAAAGCAATCGCTGGCATATTGTTCGACTTAGCTGTCTTTACTAATTGATCAATCTCAGTAGTAGCTTGCAAGATCGAATACTGAGAATGACAATGCAAGTGCGTGAATAGTACATCATCAAGATGGGCTATATCCGCACTTCCTTTGAGAACATCAGCTGCACTTTCCTCATTCTTCTTGAGTTCTTTAGTCGCTTCAAAATTGGCAGCCGCCAACTTAGGTGCTTCGTACTTAACTGTCTTCGAATCACTAATTTCTTTTGGCACGAATACATGCTGAGTAATCAAACCAAAGAAACAACGCGCAGTAGCATCTACATCATAAGCCGCATCATGCGCATCTCCGAATCCTTTCCCAAAGAGCTTGGTATGGAGTTCGGTAAGCGTTGGCCATTTGAACTTCCCTCCTCTACCTCCTGGTAGCGCACACCATTCTGTAGAGACATTTTTAGTGTCAATTGAGTCCAGAGTAGTCACCAATGGCTCTAAATCTCCTAATCGGAAAAATTCACATCCAGTGACGTTGACATCAAACTCAATATTATGTCCTACATTATAGGTTGACTTTTGAAGATCTTTATGGAAGGCTTCGAGTGCTATCTTTAGATCAACACCATCGTTATTCGCACGCTCGGTCGTGATACCGTGAACCTTAGATACTGCATAAGGGATCTCGAAACCATCAGGCTTGATTATAAAGTTTTCCTGAGCGAGTAGCTTACCCGTTTCATCGTGAAGCTGCCAAGCCAATTGTACCAGCCTGGGCCAGTTATCAGTATTAGAAAAAGGTTGCTTCCAGTCTTTAGGAAGACCGGTAGTTTCGGTATCAAATATTAAATACATGCAGTAATAGTGGTTGTCTGAGAAACGGACTACAAATTAGAAAAAATGAGCCGATAAGACAATGTGTAAATGTGTAATTAGTTTGTGAGATTTCTCTAATCAAATAAGTGTTATAATCAAACAGTCAATTACAAGTTAGTCTTTGGCAAGGCGAATACATTTTATTATATTGGTTCTATGAATAATAAAAGTATAATATTAATGCCCGCGATCCTCTTATTGATACTATCGTGTAATAAAGATGATGTTTTAACGATTGAGCAAGAAGCAGAACCAGTAGATATTAGCTTACTTGATGTGAGGATACTAGGTGTTGATACTATTTTTTCAGCAACTATCGATAATCTAACGCTCACATCTGAAGTCAAAATGAACGAGATATTATTCTCTGAAGGAATAACTGGCATTTGGTTAGATGCGCTCGGAAACAGCCTTAATATTGATTCTACGAATACGACAGGTGTATTTGAATTAAAATTAGAAGATCTTTCTGCTGATTGGCATCAGATTTCATTTGCTCTTGAGAACTCAGATAAGGAAAGAATTAAACTTGATTCTATTGTTCTAAATAATAGTCCATATGTTAATTTTAAGCATTTGGCTGTAGGACAAAAAAGCACTTATAAATTATATTACCTTTCTAAAGATGGATTGGATGAATGTAAAGAAGCCAGCATTGTTAATGTAGATTCTACTGCTACGCTAGAAGTTATCAATTATGATACGCTCAATAACACTTATACAATGAGGGAAAGTCATGAAAATGATATCGTATTGAACAGCATATCTTACAACAACGAATTTCTTAACATCGAATTATCAAACGTGAATCCTTCAATTTTATGTGAGTATGTTGGCTGTTCTAACGAATCTTTTCAAATTAAGCTAGATGAAGTTTTAGAAGTCGATCTTTCTTTTGAGGACATTTGCTCATATATCCATTCAAATGACATTCCTAGCGGTGAAAGCCTAATAAAAATTAACTCTATCAAGACGAATAATTCAGATTATACAAACCCCCTACTCTATTACTCTAATCGATTGAACTTTATACAACGATATATACTTATGAATGAGTTTCACGAGCCTGTGAGTCTCGGGTCAATTTTTGATGAATTCGGACAGGCGATACATAGTTGGGATAGGATTCCAAACCTATAATTAATTACATATATCATGTCATATAAGACCGTTATTTCTCTTTTCACCTTACTTCTATCTCTCATCGCTTGTCAAGAAGAAGAAAAGTCTATCCTAATAGAAGGAAACACAGACATTAGAGAGGTTGATGTTAACATAACCAATGCTGACTCTTTACTTTTCACCGCTCTGATGGACGAAGTACATCTAACTACAGAGGTGCGCGTAAATGGAAAATTAGATTCCAAAGGAATTATTGGAACATGGATTGATGGAGAAGGAAATGTCATCAAAAAAGAAGAAAACAATATCACGGGTAAATTTGAACTGAGCCTAAGCAATTTACCTCAAGAATTTCATACGATTGTTTTTGGTGTCTCCAACCTCAAGAACAACACCAAATTCGACACAATCGTCTTGAACAATCGTCCATATCTAAATTTTGAACATTTGGCAGTTGGACAAAAAAGCACATTCACATTTGACAGTGAATGCACTATAGAAACTAATAATCATATTGCTGATGGACAAAACATTCAATTAAAAGTAAGTGCGTATGATGGATCAGCTTACACAATAACTGAAACAAAAGGATTGAATACTCTGAATTTTCAAATAAAATATAACAATAAATCGTCTTTAAAATTAATAAATTCAGCTGACCGATATTGGAGAACTACTCCTGATATTATCAAGTATCCTCTATCACTTTCTCCAGATTACGATATTTGGGAAATTGGAATTTCAGACAATGCTTCAAGTATTTGTTCAATTAAAGAGAGTCTTGTGTTAGATTGTATTCAAAATTTACCTAGTGTTCCATGTAATACTGATGGATTAGGAAACATTGTTATAAATAATAATGACTATAATTCTCTCACAATATTTGTTGATGAAGGTCAATATTGGAGAGCTACAATAGTCTACAATCAATTTGGTGAACCCATTATTTTTCATTCAGCATGGTGGTGGATTAATATTTGGGATCATAGCTACACACGAGCGAACTAATACCCATCAGCCTCTCCCTGACTTCTAATCGGATCAGATGCACCTTCCAGCGTGCCATCTTCCAGAACGCGAATTGATCGCATCTTGCCTAATACAGAATTATAAATTATCTTATGTCCCATAGCTTCCAAAGATTGAATCATTAGGCTATCATATCGAGCCTCTTCAAGCATAATCATATCAGGTTGCCATTGATGGTGCATACGTGGTGATTCTACGGCTTCTTTGCCAGACATTTTTTTATCAATCATATTGATAATGGTCTGATAGACTGATGTGATGATTGTTGAACCGCCTCTCGTTCCTATTGTAAAGGATAGTTCTCCATCTTTTTCAACTATCGTTGGTGTCATAGAACTAAGCATTCGCTTCTCAGGAGCTATCGCATTGGCCTCCGCCCCTACTAGTCCAAATTGATTAGCAACTCCAGGCTTAGCACTGAAGTCATCCATCTCATTATTTAGAAAAAACCCCGCTCCCTGAACCATGACTTTACTTCCAAAAAGTCCATTGACAGTGGTGGTAATCGCAACTGCATTCCTATTCGCATCCACAATAGTGAAATGAGTAGTTTCGGTACTCTCGATGACTTCAACATTGCCTTCTCGGATTTCTAAAGAAGGTGTTTTGGCATTCATATCAATCGAAGAAAATCTTTCTTTATTATATTCTCTATTGAGTAACAGATCCACTGGAATATCATAATAATCAGGGTCACCTAGGTAAGTTGCTCTGTCAGCATACACTCTTCTAGCTATTTCTGTCATTGCATGAATGCGCTCCTTAGAATCCACTTCCAAGTTGGTGAAATCAAAATCCTCAGAACCTTGTAGCATTTGTAATAAGGCAACCCCTCCACTGGATGGTGGTGGCATGGTGATCACTTTATGCCCATGATACTCTCCTGTCAATGGCATACGCCATTTGGCCTCATACTTGTCTAAATCCTCTTGTGTAATCAATCCATTTCCTCGGCTCATCTCTGCCAGTATCTGAGTAGCTACTTTTCCCTCATAAAACCCTGCTCTTCCATTTTCTGCTATCAATTGCAATGTGTTGGCTAGCTCTGTTATCTTCAGTACATCTCCTTTATTCCAAGGAACATCTTTGACCAATGGAATTTGATAATCATTCTGCTCTTCAAAATCCTCTTTATATCGATTGATACGATCAGCTTGTTCTTGCTTAAGTACAAATCCATTTTTCGCCAAAGCGACAGATGGAGTCACTAGTTCATCCCATGGCATGGATCCATATTTTTGATGCAATTTCACCATTCCATCGACCACTCCCGGCACCCCCACTGCTAAGTGTCCTTTAGTACTAATTCCATCAATCACGTTCTCAACACTATCCAAGTACATGTCTTTCGATGCAAATAATGGAGCCTTCTCTCTATAATCTAAAGACCCTACTTCTCCATCTGCTAATCTAAAAACTGCGAAACCTCCTCCGCCAATATTTCCTGCTTGTGGATAGACGGCCGCCAATGCGAACTGGACTGCTATAGCAGCATCGAAAGCATTTCCGCCTTTCCTTAATATATCAACACCTACTTGAGTGGCAGCGTCATGAGTAGAAACTACCATCACAGAATCTGCCAAGGCATCAGGCGTTAAGTCTCTGGTAACGAGGTTTGTTTCATTGGATGACTGACAAGACCAAATTATTAATAAGATAAATAAGGGTAGTACTGACTTTTTCATTTGAAGAGGTATTATATAATTCGTTTTGAATCTACATGATACTACTTTTTCAAGTATAATTTGTTATGCAAAAGGAACAAATACCACCTTCTTAGTTTCGAAAAAATCTTCTTCAAAATAGTCAGGTAGGTCAAATAATTGATGTGGTTTTTTAGTCTCTTTGAGCTCTTCAGCAAGGTCTCCACCTTTTAGATAGAGAATGCCATTATCAAGTTCATTAAACCCTTGTCTATTGACCTTGTCGTGTACCCATCTATAAAATGGTTTTAATCTAGTCACTGCTCTACTCACCACAAAATCATACTTTCCTTTGACTTGTTCAGCTCTTGTATGCTCAGCAGTCAGATTTTCTAAACCTAACGCCTCAGACACACCATTTACCACTTTGATTTTCTTGCCTATCGAATCCACTAAATGGAACTGACAATCAGGAAACATAATCGCCAATGGAATCCCCGGAAATCCACCTCCTGTACCCACATCAAGAATCATCGTGTTAGGCTCGAATTGAATAACCTTTGCAATACCTAGCGAGTGCAATACATGTCTTACATATAATTGATCTATATCCTTGCGAGAGATGACATTGATTTGCTCGTTCCAGTCCGCATAGAGTTTTTCTAATTGCGAGAATTGGTCTTTCTGATGATCCGTAAGATCTGGGAAATATTTATTTATTATGTTATGTGGCACTTGAGGGAATGGTGTTTAGGGTACAGTGATTCTGTCAATTGAGACAACTCTAACATCTAGTTTCCAAGCTCTCAAAATCTAACATCTATATATGATCTTTCTTATTCTTCACTAAGTCATACATGAGTTCTCTAGCTCTGTGTAACTGGGCTTTGACCGTGCCTAATGGCGCTTCCAATTCTTTTGCGATCTCATCGTAACTGAGTTCTTGAAAATATCTCAATCTTACCAGTCGTTGATATTTAGCAGGAAGTTTTGTCACGAACATTTGAACCAATTCGATTTTTTGGCTTTTTATTGCCTCTTCCTGTGGATTGAGATTACCATCTTTCACATCAATAGAAACAGCTTCGCCATTATCATCTGTGAAAGAAGTATTGAGACTCATCGTATTTAGTCTTTTCTTACGAATGAAATCAATCGCATTGTTGGTAGCAATTCTAAATAGCCATGTACTAAATGTGAAATCTTTTTTGAATTTATGAAGATTTTTGAATGCCTTAGCGAAGGCTTCGATAGTCAAATCTTCTGCGTCATCAACATTACGGACCATTTTCAACACCATGTGATAAACAGGTTTCCTGTACCTGTGCATCAGCATAGCATATGCTTGCTCATCTCCCTCTCCAACTGCTTGGTCGATTAGCTTAAAATCCTTTAACGCTTTATCTGAAAACTGCTTCTTTACTTCCATTTAATACTTTTAGAAAATACTGACGACACAGTGGTGGCAATATAGTAAAACCCAAATACAAAATCTAAGACAGGCAATATGAGTGGTGAATATACTTTCCCAATTTTTTTAGAAGCAATGAAAAACATCAAGTAGATCATTGCCATTCTTATCAAAAAGCCTAACCCTGCTGCTAAGGGGTAAACAAAAATCAAGCCTATCACAGTTCCCCAATACAATAAATAACTTAACGAATAAATCCCCAAAATGATTTGATGTTTCCTCTTATAAAATCTCCCCACTGATAGATGTCTCTTCTTCTGTCTGAAGAATTCTTGCCAAGTTGATTTAGGGTATGAGTAGGTGAGAGATTCTTCTCCGAGTATGACCTTGGTGTTTGTCCCATTTGCATGAGTATTTACAAACAAGTCATCATCTCCTCCGATCACTTTTTGATGTGTATCAAAGCCTCTGTTTTCTAAAAAAAGAGACTTGTCATAAGAGAGATTTCGGCCCACTCCCATATAAGGTATCTTCATCATTGCACACCCCAGATATTGGATGGCTGTCCAATAAGTCTCAAATTGAATAAATTGGTTTAAGAAACCTTTCTGCTTCTCGTACAAAGATGCTCCAATAACTATTTTGGTCTTTTCCGCATATTGGGATGACACTGATGATAGCCAATTATCTGAGCTAGGATAACAGTCCGCATCAGTGAAAACTATTTTATCATAAGTGGCTGCTTTTATTCCTAAGGTCACCGCGTACTTTTTTCTACTAAAATGGTCTGGTGTGTAATCGATTTCTACAAGCTTCAAGTGAGCATATTGTTCTTTCAACTCTAATAGGTACTCGTACGACCCATCTGAAGATTGATCATTGACAATGATGATCTCGAATGATTTATGAAGTTGTGATAAAAGCTTTGGAATTAATTTTTTTAGATTCTCTAACTCATTAAATGCGCAAACAATTACCGATACCGAGGAGTTCTCTTCAGTAGTTGAGTTCCTAGTTTTATACAGACTAAAGGCTATAGTATATGAACCTAAGTACATAAACTGAAGTGCTAAGGCCACTAAGAACAAAATTATCAATAAACTCATTTCTCCCTTTTGCTGCAAAGATATTTTTAATTTGGCAATAGCCTAATGAAGAACTCAAAAAGTGATTGAAATACATTTTTGTGGTTTATAAACTTATCTCGTACCTTTGCGTTTCCAAAGACGTAATAACATAATAAATCATGATAGACGGAAAACTAACTCACAAAGTAAAAGACATCACCCTAGCAGATTGGGGACGAAAAGAAATTATATTGGCTGAAGCAGAAATGCCAGGTTTGATGTCATTGAGAGACGAATATAAAGGTAAAAAGCCATTGGCTGGAGCACGTATCGCAGGATGTCTTCATATGACAATCCAAACGGCTGTATTGATTGAAACTTTAGTAGATCTAGGTGCTGAGGTAAGCTGGTCATCATGTAACATATTTTCTACACAAGATCATGCTGCTGCTGCTATCGCTGCTGCAAAAGTGCCAGTTTATGCATGGAAAGGATTGAATGACGAGGAATTTGACTGGTGTATTGAGCAAACAATATTTGCTTTCGAAGGTGGAAAGCCATTGAACTTAATATTGGATGATGGTGGTGACTTGACTAACATGGTCTTGGACAAATACCCAGAATTAGTACCTGGTATCAAAGGTCTATCAGAAGAAACGACAACAGGTGTTCACAGATTACAAGAGAGAGAAGCTAATGGTACATTGCCAATGCCTGCAATCAATGTGAATGACTCTGTTACTAAGTCAAAATTTGATAACAAATACGGATGTAAAGAATCATTAGTAGATGCGATCAGAAGAGCAACCGATGTAATGATGGCTGGAAAAGTAGCTGTAGTAGCTGGGTATGGTGATGTGGGCAAAGGTTCTGCTGCTTCATTGAGCGGTGCTGGTGCGAGAGTCATCGTGACTGAAATTGATCCTATCTGTGCGTTGCAAGCGGCAATGGATGGATTCGAAGTGAAGAAAATGGATGATGCTATTTCTGAAGCGGATATAGTAGTAACTACTACAGGTAACAAAGATATCCTTGTAGGTCGTCACTTCGAAAAAATGAAGGACAAAATAATTGTTTGTAACATTGGTCACTTCGACAATGAAATTGATGTCAATTGGTTGAATGAAAACGCCAAGAAAGATACGGTTAAGCCTCAAGTTGATTTATATAACTTGAATGGTAAAGACATCATCTTACTAGCTGAAGGTAGATTGGTGAATTTAGGATGTGCAACTGGACACCCTTCATTCGTTATGTCTAACTCATTCACTAATCAAACGTTAGCTCAATTGGAGCTTTGGTTGAATACTGATCAATACGAGAACAAAGTATATATGCTTCCTAAGCACTTGGACGAAAAAGTAGCCTACCTCCACCTTGCTAAAATTGGTGTTGAACTAGACGTACTTTCTAAAGATCAAGCTGATTATATTGGTGTAACTGTTGAAGGGCCTTATAAGCCTGAGTATTACAGATACTAGTCTACAAAAACTATATGTCAAAAACCGTATCCTTTTAGGGTGCGGTTTTTTTTGTACCAATTCTCAAGTATTCACAAAGCTCCTGAAATTCTCATGTACCTATTTGATATTCGTTCTCAATATGTCAGAGATATTAGAAGTCACTAGTTCGGCATTTTCTTTGGTGAAGCACAAAGGAGGTTTGGTTTTCAGAACACTATCAGATGGGCCATCTGTACTGATAAGAATATTTCTGTTCCTCATTTCATTTTTAATGTACGCAGCCAATTCATGATTTGGCTCTTGCGTTTCTTTGTCTTTGACAATTTCTACTCCTATAAACAGCCCTGATCCACGTACATCACCAATACAATCATATTCATCCTTTAGTCCACGCAAGAGTGATTGGTAGTAGTCTCCTACTATTTTAGCATTGGATTGTAATGTCTCATCTTTGATGACGTCCAATACAGCAGATCCAATGGCACATGATACAGGATTACCTCCAAAGGAGCTGAAAAACTCCACTCCTTTCCCTAATGACTCAGCGATATCAGTAGTGGTAACGACTGCTCCAATCGGATGTCCATTGCCCATTGGCTTACCCAGTATCACAATATCTGGCACTACATCGTGTGCCTCATAGCCCCAAAAGTGATCTCCTAACCTCCCAAAACCGGTCTGTACCTCATCGCTGATACAGACTCCTCCTTGCTTTCTTATTTCTGGGTATAGCGTTTTCAAATAACCATTGGCCAAGGGCACTTGCCCTCCACAACCCACTATCGGTTCACTTATGAAAGCTGCTAAAGGCTCTTCGGATTCAAGTAGTTGTTGAATGGCTTTCTGGGCATACTTTCTTCCTACATCTTCAGTTTCTCCTTTGTATTCACCTCGATAAGTATCAGGAATGGCGGTTTTAAGAATATGTTCCTTTTTCCCAGAACCAGCCTTATGGCTAAACTTATAGTCGCTGATATCCATCCCATTTTGTGTATTTCCATGATAGCCATGCTCCATGACCATCATATTTTTATATCCTGTGTGGGCCTGGGCCAAACGGATGGCTAAATCAGAGGCCGCACTCCCAGAATTAACAAAATATACTTTGCTCAATGAATCGGGAAAGTGTGAAAGTAGTTTTTCTGCATATTCGGACAACTGATCATACAGATAGCGTGTATTCGTGTTCAGTCTAGCCATTTGTCGCTGACCAGCTTCTACTACTCGTGGGTGTGAGTGGCCTACGTGTGGGATATTATTGTAGGCATCCAAATAGGCGTTCCCAGAAACATCATACATATATTGGAAAGCTGCTCTATCCATATGTATGGGTTTTGAATAGCTCAGAGAAAGTATTGGACTAATGAATTGGTAACGATCATTTACGATCTCTATTACAGACTTGACTTCGGGAAACTGTATGCGAGCAGCATTGAAGAAACACTTTTTAGCAGCTAATGGATTGATAGCCAACCAACGATGCATCATTTTCCATGCGTTCTTTTCACTACTGAAAGCATATTCATTGCTAGGGTCTTCCTTTCTAGATTTGGCGGAGTTGCACACACTAATGCAAAGCTGGGCTGCTATCAAATAATATAATACAGACAGCTCTTTCTCCTGAAGTGCCAATACTTCATGATACCCTTCAACAAGACTACTCGCCCATTTTAATGGATCATCCTTATCATAGCAACCATAAGTAATGGCTACAGCCAATTCATTAATGAGGGGAGAATACACTAAGTCTCCAAAATCAATAATTCCTGAAACTTTGTCATTGGTACAAAGTACATTCCATTCATTAGCATCATTGTGAATGATTCCCTTTCGCAAAGTCGGCAGAACTGGAAGTACATTTTCTTCGAACTGTTGAAAAAAATAATGAACTACACTCCTATCTCTGGCATTTGGAATATCTGCAATATATGCTCTATTCAGATTGAGATGTTGGATATCCCAGTTCATTTGCCTGGATTGAATGGTATAGTTAGTATATGATTGAAGTTTGATGTTCATTTCACCCAGAAAGGACCCAAATGACTTAAATAGTTGACTAGAATGCGCTACATCTCCAAGGAACTCCCCTCCTATAAAAGAAAGCATTCTACAGATGATCTTTTTACCATGCATTTCAAAATCTGCTACCGTAGAACCATCCAAAAATGGAATAGGAGAAGGGTATTTTTCACATTTAGTTTTCTGTAGAAATACCAAAGTATCGTTTTCAGCGCTCAGTATATCAGCGGTATCATCTTCATTTAGATAGGTTTTAAAAATATACTTTTTCCCCTGGTTATTGATCAGATAATTGGCATTATAATAGCCATTTAGCTTTTTGATTTCTGGGTTTGTAAAACCACAAAGTGCTCCTAAAATCTCTTTCATAACATGTAATACTGTTAGATATGAATTATTGATAAATATAAGCGTAGTAGACTAAATACAGCTCCATTTTGTCAATGGTTTTCTTTTTGAAAACGAAAAAATTATCAGATATTTAATATCCAAATTTCACTTTATGCAATACGAAGCAAATACACCCAGCGATTATTTATCGATCATTGAAAATGATTGGAAAAAAGAAACAATCGAGAATATTAGAAATATTATCAAATCAAAGGCTCCCAAAATAGTAGAGGGTATCAATTACAAAATGTTAAGCTATGGAGATGATAGAGGAATCATATTTCATCTCAATGCCCAAAAAAACTATGTATCGCTATATGTAGGAGATATCAAAAAAATTGATCCAGATGGTAGTATTCTTAAGGGAATGAACCTGGGAAAGGGCTGTATTCGATTCACTAAATCCATTTTGATTGAGGAAACTCAGATCAAGGAATTTATAGCTCGGGCTATTTATCTATGGAATGATGGTGAAGATATTGGGTGCTAACCTCTATCTGTATCTAGAATGGCATACTCATA
>JAWUWD010000052.1:0-40821 GCA_034112085.1 Cyclobacteriaceae bacterium | reverse complement strand
GATCGCAACCAAAAGTGCAATCAATATTTACAACAATAAAAGATTACACCTATCTTTAGGATACAAAACCCCTAATATGGTGTTTGATAACGTAGCTTAATTTAACTTTTAACCTGTAGCCATATTTCAGGACGGGACACTGAAAGAATCAATCAAAAAGTGCAAGAATTAATCACCAAAATAAAAAGCAGTCTACATCTAAGCTCAGAAGCAGAAGAACATATTTTTTCTATTTCAAAGGAAAGAGCTGTTCCTAAAGGGGAAGTCTTAATCCGCCAAGGACAAACTGTAAAGAAAACGTTCTTTGTGACAGGGGGTTGTTTAAGATCATACTGTGTCGATAAAAATGGGAAAGAACATACTTTGCAGTTTGCTATTAAAGATTGGTGGATAAGTGATTTTATTGCTATTTACAATAATGAATTAGCAACGCTAACGGTAGAATGCATCATGGATTCAACCGTTATTGAATTCAACGCTAAAGAATTGGATGGTATACATTCTCTGTTTCCTGAATTTGAATCTTTTCAAAGAAAAAATTTAGAGCGTCATGTAGTTAGTTTGCATAAAAGAATATTAAATCAATTACAATTGACTGCTCCAGAGAGATATGATTTATTTCTAGAACAATATCCTGATATTGAGCAGTACACTCCTAATTATCACATCGCATCTTATTTAGGAATCACGCAACAAAGCTTGAGCCGTATCAGAGTAGAAAAAGCAAAAAAATAGCTTCTTACCATAGGGTAATTTTTGTCCTAAAACTGTACGCTACATTTGTATCAAATAAATCGATATAAATATGAAAGCGTTACAATTAGTGAAATATGGTGAGATTAAAGATAGCTTAGTCTTTAATGAAATCAGCAAACCAACCTTACAAGCAACAGATGTACTTATAGAGGTTAAGGCTGCAGCCATTAACCCAATAGACAAAAGTATTGTCTTAGGAAATCTACAAGCCTTGCTTCCCATTCCACTTCCTAGCACTATGGCTTATGATGTGAGTGGTATAGTAGTTGAAAAAGGAGATGAAGTACACCATTTTGAAATTGGCGACTTGGTGTATTCTCGAGTACCTCAAGAACAAATGGGCACATTGGCCGAATTCGTAGCTGTAACTAGTGACGCAGTTTCAAAAAAACCTGGCAACATTTCTTTCGAAGAAGCGGCAAGCTTACCATTAGCAGGTCTTACTGCACTGCAATCTTTAGAATATGCTGGAATTAAAGAAAACGACAAAGTATTAATTCATGCAGGATCAGGTGGTGTGGGTAGTTTCGCCATTCAGTATGCCAAGGCAAAAGGAGCTTATGTTTATACTACTACCAGTACAAGCAATCTAGAATGGGTTAAAGCGCTGGGCGCAGATAGAGTAATTGATTACAAAACGGAAGATTACAAAAGCATAGCCAAAGATTTAGATATCGTGTTTGATACACTTGGTCAGAACTATTCTCTCGAATCTTTTGAGGTTGTCAAACAAGGTGGAATAGTAGTCAGCGTTGTGGGTCCTTTGGATGAAGCGAGTGCTAAGATGTTCGGTATGGCCGATTATAAATTGCCAGAGGAATTAGCTAAAGCAAGCAGTGAAAAAGACGCTGAATACAAATTCATTTTCATGCACCCCAATGGGACACATCTAAATGAAATTAAATCAATGATTGAAGATGAAAAGATCAAACCAATCATTGACAAAGTATATCCATTCTCTGAAAGCATTGAAGCATTCATACACCTTGCATCAGGAAGAGCAAAAGGGAAAATTGTAGTAGAAATCAGTTAAGACTAATTCTTATAAAAACATAAAATTTAAAATCATGATGAAAAAAATATTAATTGGATTAACTAGTGCGATTGTACTTGTTTGTGTAGCGCTTTACTTTACTACCAGACCGCAGCTTGAAGATGATGGGTCGTATAGTCCTTCAACTTTAGCGCTAAATTTAGGGACTGTCTCTAAAACAGATTTTGAAGACATCTCATACACAAAGTACCAAGGAGTTAAATCAAAGGTTTTGGTGATTTTCACTGAACAAAAAAACTTAGCAATGAAGAATGGTAAAATGTTTTCTACAGGAAATCATCCCGTATAAGTTCTATTACCTATGTTACACCTTAAGAATGCTGGTTTTGATTTTGAAATCGCTACTCCAACTGGTAAGCCTGTTGTATTTGAAATGTGGGCTTTCCCGCAAGAAGATGAGCATGTGAAAGCGATTTACAATGAGTATAAATCGAGTTTTGAACAACCTAAAAAGTTAGCAGAATTTATCACTAATTCATTTGCGAATGATAGTTCTTATGCTGCTGTATTTGTACCCGGTGGACATGGAGCAATGATCGGTATTCCTGAAGATAGAAACGTTGGTAAGGTATTGAATTGGGCTCATCAAAATGATTTATTCACAATTACTCTTTGTCATGGACCAGGGGCATTATTATCTACTACACTGGATAATCAAAAATTTCTTTATGATGGATACAAGATGGCCGTTTTCCCTGATGCTGTAGATGAAATGACTCCAATGATTGGTTATTTACCAGGACATATGACATCAGGAGTGAGTGAAAAACTGAAAAGCTTAGGAGCCACTATTGTGAATACTGAGTCTGACAATACCGTTTGTGTAGATAGAAAATTAATTACAGGAGCAAGTCCAATGGCTTCTAATGAATTGGGTAAACTTGCAGCAAATACATTATTGAAGGAATTGAAGTAAAAACTACTTACAACAAAGTGTGAAAGCAATAGCGGTTTGGGTACATACTCAAACCGCTATTTGTGTTTAAATAAGTGTCTTGCTGTTCAAGAGTAAGGGCATCTAATCAGCTACTACTCTTATACTAAGCGTTAGCGACAATCTTAGTACAGAAATCATGTTACCTATGAACTTAAAACATCAAGAAGACATCTCAAACTATAAGCGGTATACTATCGTATTTTAATACACCTCGTAATATTATAAATACAGAAACAGTAATTGACAATCGCTAACTTAGGTTATATAAAAACGCATGCCTTTACTCACATTTATTTGAGTTCATGCGACTCCTCCGTATCTTCTGTGTTTGAGTTTCATGGATGACTAAGAATGGTTGGCCTGCACGCAGGTTCCGGCTGGTGATCACGCAGAAAGGTTGTCGCTAATCTCTATGCAACTTGCAGGGAAACACAGAAAATACTACTTTCATCAACACAATGTTCTGGATCATAACAGCGCAGCAAAAAGTGTGAAAAAATCGTAATCATTGAAAAATATTCAAATAGCAGAAAACATATCTAAACACTTTGAGAGTTTTATTGCTCTTTCAGAAGGGCTAAAATTTGAACTTGCAAAACGGTTAAAATATGTTGTTTTCAAAAAAGGAGAAATGGTACTAGATGCAAACTATGTTTGTACAGAAAGTTATTTCATCCATAAAGGTGTTCTACGAACCTATTTTTTAAAAGATGGCAAGGAAATAAGTGAATATTTTTGTGGCGTAAATGAATGGGTAAATTCCCCCAAAAGTTTTATGCAAAGGAAAAAAGACATCTATTACATTGATGCTCTAGAGAATACCGAAGCATATCATATAAACGTCAATGACCTTGTGTATCTTTTTGATAATTTTCCGGAAATGGAAAGATATGCACGCCTTTCAATGGGAAGTGTTTTTGGTCATTTAATTGAGCGTATTACATCTATGCGATTTACATCCGCGACAGAGAGGTATAATCATTTTCAAAAGACGTATTCTGATATTTATCATCGTATCCCTTTAGGAATGGTCGCTTCATATTTGGGAATAACCCAAGAAACATTGAGTAGAATAAGAGCCAAAAAGTGATTATTTGATATAGGTCAAAAGTTGTGACCGTTTCGCATAGTAATTTTGCCCCTTAAATTTATTGAGATATGAGGAAGATAATAAAAAAAGTCTTATTAATCATCACATTAGTGTTAGGTGTCGGACTTGTTTACATATTCACATATGTGCCAGCCGTATCAGAGCAGCAGGGAGTTGTCGAAGCTAAATTATATTTAGGCGATTCTGACAATCAACCATTAGTAGTTGCTTTCGGAGGGGGTGATGGTGGTAATGATTGGGCTCGAGATTATTTAAAAGAAAAAAGAGATAGCTTAAACATGAAAGGATATGCCGTGTTAGCTATAGGTTACTTCAAGTCAAATGGTACGCCAGAAGATCTAGACCGGATCTCATTAGATGCAATTTCAGACACAATAATGAATATTGCCAGGCATCCAAAAATAGATAAAACTAAAATAGCGCTCATGGGAGGTTCAAAAGGAGGCGAATTAGTATTAAACTTAGCCAGTAGATTTAGTCATTTCAATGCTGTGATTGCTATGTCTACATCGCATGTTAGCTTCCCAGCCATTACTTGGTCAGCAAACACTTCTTCTTGGGCTTATCAAAACAAAGAAGTTACATATGTACCTGCACCATTAAAAACAATTTCACCAGCACTGAAAGGAGACATATACACTGCGCACAGTATGATGCTTGAAGATAAAGAAGCTGTAAAAAATGCAGAAATTCAGGTAGAAAATATAAATGGTCCTATTTTTATTATGTCCGGTAGAAATGATGAAATGTGGCCTGCAACATCTATGTCAAACAAACTAATAGAAAGACTAGAGAAAAACAATTTTGAATATTATAAGGAACACGTAGTACTGGACGGGGGACATGTAGAACCTCTAAAACAATTTAATTTAGTGTATGATTTTCTAGAAAAACACTTTCCAACAAAATAGCCAGTTGCTAACATTATACATAAACGCAGAAAATACTACTTTGACCATCACCAACTTCTGGATAGATTTAGCGTGTTATTCAGAAATTGTAGCACCCTAGAAAAATGCAAGAATTGCCTATAAAAAAATATGTACTATATCTGTTTGGGGTATCCATTTTTGTTTTTATTCTCAACAAACTATATCTAAGACCCTGGTTATTGCAAAACATTTCACATGACTTTTTACTTATTGTTGCCTATTCAATTCCTAATCTAATTGAAGCAATAATCGGAACACTGATTCTAACAGGGATTCTTTTACAAACACGACAATACTTCAAAGAGCAAATCGGCTTTATTAAGGATACTTATATCTACCAAATAGCAGTTATAATAGCGGCCATTTATGTGATATCTCAAGAACTAAAATTTCATAATCTTGGCGGGAATAACGTGTATGATCTTTACGATTTAGTTGCTTCAATTATTGGCCTAATTGCAACTTTTACAGTAATTCAACTACTTGGGTTCACAAAGCATGTTGAAATTGATTTAAACTCATCAGAATAAATACAAACAGCCACCTTGCTACGCGCATTGCATAAAAACCTATGCGACTAATTCATATTTCCTCTCTTTGAATTTCATGGTGTTTCCAAGTGTCTCACCATAAAGTATTTTAATAGTTGACCTGCATCCAGGTTCCGGCTGATGATGACACAGAAAAGTAGTCGCTAACCTCTCTATTACTTGGTTCGAAACACAGAAAATACTACTTTCATACGATTAAGCCTAGGATCGGCACAGCGTTCTATGAAGCGTTAGTCAAAATTTTTACACCTTCTTTTTAAAATAAATATTAATTAGATCTTCAACTGACTTGTTAATTAAACACTAAAATTTATGAAATTTATTTTTGGAATTTGCGCGATAATTATAGGAGTCGCATTGTATAAACAATTCGACTTTGAAAATCTAAAATTTGAGAACACAGCATTGTCCATTGTTTACATGGTCGGCTTTGCGATCTCAATTTATGCGATAATTAAAAGCCTCAAAAATAGATAAACACTGCTAGTAACATTTATAACTCGCAAGGTTTGGATGTTGTAATCAAATACTAATTATACTCAAGCCGTTGCAAGCAAATACCTGAATTCACATCAGCGCACCCCCTATTTAATTATTCAAAACAATACTAGTAACTAATCAATCTCATGAATGTATTAGAAGAAGAAATGATCTTGCCAAATGGTTCAATTCTAAGCAATAGGATTGCAAAATCAGCAATGAGTGAAAACTTATCAAACAAATATCATGAACCAACACCTGTTCTGATAGATGTATATAAAAAATGGGCACAAAGTGGTGCAGGATTGTTGATTACGGGAAATATTATGATTGACTCGAAGGCTATCGGGGAGCCAAGAAATATCGTTGTTGAAAATCGCAAAAACTTTGGAATGCTAAAAGAATGGGCAGAAAGTGTAAAAGGCACGAATACACATCTATGGGCTCAAATAAATCATCCTGGGAGACAAGCAATGGAACAAATCAATAGTGACCTAAAAGCTCCCTCTGCTGTACCTCTGAAATCTGGAGGGAGAAAAAAATCAACTAATAAAATACCCTTAACATTAAATGATAGTGAGATTTTAACAATTATTGAAGC
Organism: Cyclobacteriaceae bacterium; assembly: GCA_034112085.1. Taxonomy (GTDB): domain Bacteria; phylum Bacteroidota; class Bacteroidia; order Cytophagales; family Cyclobacteriaceae; genus JAWUWD01. The sequence continues at coordinate 34,399 of JAWUWD010000052.1, read as the reverse complement.
ATTTGGAAATACCGCTATCATCTTAAAAGATGCAGGTTTTTCAGGAGTGCAAATTCACGGGGCGCACGGTTATTTGGTCAGTCAATTTTTATCTCCATATTCTAATGTAAGAACAGATAAATGGGGAGGGAGTTTAGAGAACAGGGCCCGATTCGTTGTTGAAGTTTATAGAAAAATTAGAGAACGAGTAGGAAGTGGTTTTCCGATTGGAATCAAATTAAATTCAGCGGACTTTCAAAAAGGTGGGTTTTCAGAAGAAGAATCAATAGAAGTCGTCAAAATTCTTTCAAGAGAAGGAATTGATTTAATTGAAATATCAGGAGGGACATATGAGGCTCCAGCGATGATGGGCAAACGAAAAGGGAGCACCATAAAAAGAGAAGTCTATTTCATGGACTATATTGAAAAAGCTAGAAAAATAACAAATACTCCCCTAATGCTAACTGGTGGATTTCGTACTATCGAAGTAATGAAAGATGCTATAGCTTCTAATCAATTAGATATTATTGGGATCGCACGGCCTTTTGCCATATATCCTAATATTGGAAATGAAATAATTAACGAAAGCCGTATAAATTTCAATACCGAAATTAAAAAGACAGGAATAAAAGGGCTTGATGGAGCAATGAGTATAATTTGGTACGAAGCACAAATAAAACGCTTAGGGCAAGGGAAAGCACCAAAGCCGAATTTAAATCCATGGTCGGTATTGCTTAAGTATTCTGGACTAATTTTAGAGAGAAAATTTTTAAAGAACAGAAAGGCCAGTGCTTAAAATTGTAGAGAAATACATGCCACTCACTTGTCTTTCTAGAGTTAACCTTAAAGACAGTTTAATAAGGGTTCTCGGGCGTATATTTTAGTAGTTAGACTTATACGGGATGTTGATTATGTAGAAAGCTTATTTCTCTAAGTCAATAAATATTTAAAAATCTAGCTAAGACTCCATTACCTAGTGAGAAAGCAAAGAGTGATTATTCATTGGTATTACAAATAGCTAGTTAGTAATTTTAAGCAATGATAAAAGTCAGTAAAACACCTTTAGAAGTATTTAAAAAAGTTTTTGGTTACGATAGTTTTAGATTACATCAAGAGGCTGTTATAGACCGTACGTTGGACGGTAAAGATAGTCTGGTAATCATGCCTACTGGTGGAGGTAAATCTGCTTGCTACCAAGTTCCAGCTTTAGTACTAGAGGGCGTAGCTCTAATAGTGTCTCCATTGATAGCTTTGATGAAAGACCAAGTGTCTCACCTACAGGCAAATGGTATCAAAGCCGAAGGATTGAATAGTAGCTTGAGTAGCGAACAAGAATTAGCAGTGTTCAAACGATTGGAAGCCGGAAAAATCACCATTCTATATGTGTCTCCAGAACGTGCTGTTTCTTCTAATTTCATGTCTTTTCTAGGGACTATCAATTTATCGATGATTGCGATTGATGAAGCGCATTGTGTTTCTATCTGGGGAAATGATTTTAGACCTGAGTATGCGCAACTAAAACATTTAATAAACAAATTTCCAACAATCCCGCATTTAGCCTTGACCGCAACAGCAGATAAGGCAACCCAGCAAGATATTATTAAGCAATTAGATCTTAAAGACGTGAAATTATTTCTTTCAAGTTTTAGACGTAAAAATATAGAAGTCAAAGTTCTACCTTCTCAACAGAGGTATGAAGTCATTAAAAAACATATTACTAATAACGCGGGAGAAGTAGGCATCATCTATTGTTTGAGTAGAAAAAGCACAGAACAATTAGCCACAAAACTCAAAAAAGATGGTTTCAAAGCAGCCTTTTATCATGGAGCAATGCCAGCTGATAAAAGAGAAAAAATTCAAATTGCTTTTCAGCGAGACGATGTACAAATAATCTGCGCAACCATAGCCTTCGGGATGGGGATAGATAAGTCAAATGTACGCTGGGTTATACATTATAACTTACCCAAAAACATAGAAAGTTACTACCAGGAAATAGGAAGAGCAGGAAGAGATGGCGTAGATTCTCAGGCGATTTTATTCTTTAGTTATGGGGACCTTACGGTCCTGCGATCGTTTGTAACAGGAAGTGATGCCTCCGAACATTTTAAAGCTATGCAGTTGGCGAAACTCGATCGCATGTTGGAGTTCTGCCAAGCTTCAAGTTGTCGAACCAACATGGTTTTGAGCTATTTTGGAGAACATACTTCAGAGCCTTGCGGTAACTGTGATACGTGTAAAAACCCACCACAAAAATTTGATGGAACAGTAATCGCTCAGAAAGCTTTTTCAGCTTCTAAACGAACGAATCAGCAGATTACAATTGCCCTAATGACGGATATCCTAAGAGGATCGCAGCGAGCAGAGATTATAGAAAAGAAGTATGATCAAATCAAGACGTATGGCGCAGGAGCAGATATAAATGTATATAGCTGGACCAGTTTTATTACGCAATTGATTAACCAAGGATATTTCGAGATTGATTATACAGATGGTAATAAATTGAAAACAACAGCATTGGCAGATCAAGTATTGTTTGAAGACCATAAAGTAAATCTAGTAGAACCTCCTAAGTTCGAGGAAAAGCCTGCCGCATTTGCTAAAAAAGGAAAATCTGCTCCTAAAACTTATGTATATAATATTGAATTGATGAGTCAATTAAAGAAATTACGAAAGGAGTTGGCTACTGAAAAAGGAGTGCCCGCCTATGTGATTTTCCCAGACAGTACATTACAAGCTATGGCAGAGGCCAAACCTGTATCACTTTTAGAGATGGCAGAGGTGCCTGGTGTGGGTCAGTTTAAGTTAGATAAGTATGGTAGTGCTTTTGTCGAGTTGATTGAGAAATTTTAACATATACCATCGCTTGGTTCTTGTCCTCATTAAATTAAACAATCCACTAAAATTAGTGAGAAGAAAAAGCCTTGAAAAGGTTACAAAAGAAGGTAGAGAAGAATCTCATACTTGAATAATACATTCTTCTAAAATGGATCTTGAATTCATGAAAAAGTCTTTTTAAACTCTCTATTTTAGCCAACTGATGTCAAAAAAAACAGTTTTAACCATAGGAATTTTAGCACATGTTGATGCTGGGAAGACCTCACTTACCGAGTGTTTACTACATCATTCTGGCGCAACCAAATCTCGGGGCAGTGTAGATAAAGGCTCGACCATCACTGATGGTTTAGCTATGGAGAAAAGTAGGGGGATTTCGATAAGAGCATCATCCGTTAATTTCTCCTGGAAGAACCAGGTATTCCAGTTGGTAGATACACCAGGACATATCGATTTCTCTTCTGAAGTAGATAGATCTCTTTCGATATTAGATGGCGTAATATTAGTAGTTTCTGCCAAGGAAGGCGTTCAAGCCCACACGCTTAACTTATGGGAGAGCTTGAAAGAGCGTAAATTACCTGTCATTATTTTTGTTAACAAAATCGATCGGGATGGCGTAGATTCAGACCAAGTATTTTTAGATCTTCAAAAAGAATTAGGAGCTAAGTTATTCGCGCTGAACTTTCCGGATTTATCTGATTCAAATCAACCTAGATTGTTGTCGGTTACAGATTGTGAAAAGTATATAGACACTACGATCCTTAATACATCAATGGAAAATTTAGCCGAATGTGACGAGGATTTTCTAGAGAATTATCTCGAAGGAAACACTTCTGATTTAACAGGTATTTTAGAGAAAGGAAAGTATCATATAAAAACTGGAGGCCTTTATGGTTTGCTCTTCGGAAGTGCTAAGTTGGGAATGGGAATAGAGAGTTTGTTAAACAGTATCGTGACGTTTATACCCCAATACAATGACTATTACTCTACTCCCTCCGCTAAGGTTTTCAAAGTAGAGTTTCATAAAAAACATGGAAGGCTAGCTCACATAAAATCTTATGGAGGAGTTATTACAAGTAAGGACGTGATTCGATCACAACAACTCGGTAAAGACGTGAAAATCAATCAGATATTTAAACCACATCTTGGAAGTTTAGAGCAATTTTCTGAGTTAAATCAAGGAGATATAGGCCTTGTAACTACTTCTGAAATAATACTTTCGGGAGATGTTCTAGGCTCTGAAAATCTCAATGATCAGTTTTCTAAGATCAGCAATGCTGTCTTAGGAGTTGAAGCAATGGCAACTGACGATAAAGATTATCAAAAACTAGGTGAGGCTTTAGAAGTTCTCAACGCGGAAGACCCTGTATTAGATTTTAAATGGTTTAAGAAGGAAAAAGAGTTTCACTTAAAAATTTTAGGACCTATTCAAACAGAGGTTCTTAAGGAAAGTTTAGTCCAAAGATGGGCGATTGAGGCAGAATTTCTTAAACCTAAAGTGATTTATAAAGAAACACCTTCTCAGTCAGCTGAAGGATATGTTCGTTACTGGATGCCCAAGCCATGCTGGGCCATTATGACATTCTTGATAGAGCCAGCACCACTTGCCAGTGGCGTATCGTTTACTTCTAATGTAAGGACGAGTGACATTAGTAGCAAGTATATCAATGAGGTCAAACGGGCCATTCCATGGTCTCTCAAGCAGGGTATTAAGGGGTATGAAGTCACTGATTTATCCATTACTCTAATTGAGGGTTCTGAGCATACGGTACACTCGAACCCTGGAGATTTTTTATTAGCTACTCCAATGGGCGTGCTCAGGGGATTAGAAAATGCAGGAACGGATCTTTTAGAACCTATGTATGCTTTCGAGATCAAAGCCAATCAGGATTTGTTAGGACCAATTTCTAGTGATTTAAACCAAATGAGAGCTCAGATAGTGGCTCCTGTTTTCGATAATAATTTTTTCACCTTGAAAGGACGAGTTTCGGTAGCTGAGGCAATGGATTATTCTATCAAGTTTAATGCTACGACCTCTGGGAAAGGACGTCTAAAACTAATCCTAGATGGCTATGAAAAAACCACAACTACTGATGACAAAATCAGAGACTATAAAGGTGTTTCACCCTTAAATGAGTCTCAGTGGATACTGCATATGCGTGGAGCCTTTAAAGCAGATGAACGACTATCCATTTGAAATTAGATGTGAGATCCTACAAGTTTGACAAAACTGAATTTACCATATTAAGATTGTAGTTATTTATCTTTTGATGTGTAGGCATCCAGCCCATCAAGAATCTTGTAAAATCAGCACATGCAAAAGGATACATCATTCTCCATTCATATTCCAATTCTTCGAATTCAAAATTGAATGTAGAAGCGTCAAATGCTTTTTGTAATTCTAAAAAATAGTAATCCAATAACTTGTGTTGGTGTAATTCACATTCAGAACTTGAGAGACAACTTCCCAAAAAGTAGGCCACATCTTTCATTCCGCAACCACCACCAACATATTGAAAGTCTACAGCAGCTATATTTTCACCACTTTCAGAGAAGCAAAAATTAGCGAGTTTAGCATCTCCATGAACAATCGTTTGATATTTGCACTTATTTAATATTTCATCAATTAAATATGCCTTTGACTTTAATTCTGGATGTTCAATCTTTTCAAATTCATCTGGTCGAGTTTTCAATTGCCAATACGTCCCAACTTCCCATAAACCGTCTGGCTGACGGCCTAAGAATGTAGCATGAAAATTCGCCAACCATTTTAAACAAACTTTCACCTCTGAAAAATCAATTTGATGTTTTCTTAACGGAAAATTTACATTCAAGTCTTCCAAAATTATCCATTGGTCGTGTCCTTCAGAAAATGAACCAAGAAATTTTGGCACTCTGCAATTAGCCGAACATAGTTGATTCCATTGTTCGTACCAACGCGTTTCAACTTCGTAAGATTTCACCTTCCGATGATGAGACTTATTTGTATCCCATCCTCTTGGATGCTCACTAGATTGGTTGAGAGATATAAATTTAACAACAACAGTATTAAGCGATGAACCCGTCAATTGATAGCGAGAAATCTTGCCGTATCCACTCCACAAAGATTGAATGACTTCAACTTCTTCACAATCTGAAGATTTGGCAACTTTTAAAAGATAGTCCTTGAAATCTGGATTCATGAGATGATCTAGCTATAGAGAAGAAGTGTAGAGCAAAAGTAATATTTAAGCCAATACTTCTCCACCATTTTCACCACTACCTGGACCTAGCGTAATTACTTGATCGGCAGATTCAATTAAGGTGCAATTGTGTTCAATAAAAAGCACAGTATCACCACGATGAACTAACGATTGGAAAACGGTGATTAATTGTAGAATATCGAAATAATGAAGCCCTGTACTTGGTTCATCAAAGAGGTACAGTGTTGACCCTTTACGTTTCTGTACTATTGACATCGCTAGTTTCAAACGTTGGGCTTCTCCTCCTGACAACGTATTACCAGATTGCCCCAAAAGTAAGTGCCCCACTCCTACTCGCTTGAGGATATTCAAGCTTTCCACAATAGCTCCAGCATCGAAAAATTGAATCGCTTCTTGCACAGTCATTCGTAATACCTCCCCAATTGAAAGTTCTTTATATTTGCAAGCCAGAATTGTATCATCGTAACGCATTCCTTTACAGGTATCACAGGTCAACCAGATATCACTCATGAAATCCATGCTTGTTTTTAACTTTCCATAACCACCACAAGTAGCACACTTTCCATTTTTACTGTGATACGAAAAATCAGCTTTCTTTAATCCTGATTTTTGTGCCAATTCTGTTTTTGAGAATATGGTCTTTATGTATTCAATAATTCCAGTATAAGATACTGTAGTACTCAATCTACTCCGTTTCAAGGCCTCCTGATCTATTAGCAGCACCTCTTCGAATTGATCAAACCCATGTACTGAAGAGCAGTTAACCGGCCGACCTTTTAACCAAGAGCTGTACAACACATCTTTAATCAAACTTGATTTTCCACTTCCCGAAACACCTTTGACTGCTATGACTTGCCGGGAATAAAAATTGACATCTATATCCTTAAGATTATTGGGAAATGCTCCCTTAACTTCAAAGAACTCCCCTTTTTCCTTTTGTCTCTTAACTAGAGCGACTCGCTGATCTTGAAACAACTTATAGGTGACTGAATGTTTTGCTTTAGCGACATCAGTGACCTTCCCTTGGTAGATCACTTCACCACCTAAGTTTCCAGCCCCTGGTCCCATTTCAATGAGATAATCAGCACTTCGAATAAAAGACAGATCATGCTCAACCACCACCACAGTGTTTCCATTAGCCACAATACTTTTTAATACTTTTGATAAAACTGTAACTTGTCCTTCATCCAATCCTATGGTGGGTTCATCTAAAACATAGGTGACGCCAAACAGGTGGTTAGATAATTGACCTGCGAGTGTAACCCGCTGCCGTTCACCTCCAGAAAGTGTGCTGACTGCTCTATCCAAGTTTAAATAACCCAATCCAAGAGCCACAATAGTCTTCAACGATTCTGTGACTGCCGGTAAAACAACTTTACTGATTGCCAAAACAACTTCATCTTCTTTAGTATCTAAATGCTCAATCAACTCAAGACAGGACGCAATACTCAATTGAGAAAGTTCATGAATAGATGCCCCAAGAAACTTTGTGCTTAATAATTCTGATTTTAATCGGCTTCCGAGACATGCTTCACACACAACATCCTGCAATAACTCTTCTAAATCCTTGAGGTTCTTGTTATGGAGTTTTCGCTGATATTCATCATCGATATAATTACAGAGTCCCAACCATTTTGCTGTTAATGCTTGTGTTCCGGTTCTTGATTTGGTGTTAAAATCCCAAGTCACATTCCAAAGAGTATCACCCGTTCCATACAGAATAACATCCTTCACCTCATCTTCCAGTTGCCGCCATGGAAGTTCGATATCCCATTGCTGCTCTTTCGCAACTTCCTTTAGCGTTGCCATAAATTGACCATTCACATCCCCATAATAAGCTATTGCCTTATTCAGAGACACAGCCCCTTCCAAGATAGATTTATCTGGAGCATTGATGACCTCATCTGGATCGCATGTAAGTTTAACACCGAGCCCTTCACATACTGGGCATGCACCCAGATGATGATTGAAGGAGAAGTGCTGAGCGGTATAGATTTCTCCTTCATGTTGCGCAATTCTTGAATACAACAATCTAAATGCTTCATACACCCCAGATAAGGTGCCAACCGTTGATCGCTTCGAAGGTGTACCTCCTTTTCTGTTGATACCTATTGCTGGACCCAATCCTGAGAAAGATGTTATTTCAGCTTCACTGTTCTGTTGAAGAAAACTTCTGTTATAGGTGGATAGCGACTCCGTAAAGCGAGCATTGGATTCAGCAAACAATGTATCGAATACCAAAGATGACTTTCCACTTCCTGATACTCCAGTGACTACTGTTAACTGATTTTTCGGAATCCGAACATCAACATTCTTCAACCCATGAGTGGTTACACCATTCAGAATTATCTCATTATGAACAACCGTATTTGAAGCTTCATTTTTCACTTCAATTATTGAATTCTTCTCAGCCACTTTAGGAATTCCTTGGTAAACAATCTTACCCCCTGCTGCACCGCTCTTGGGGCCAAGTTCAATATGCCAATCGCTCCAACCAATAATGGCCTCATTTTGTTCAATACAGACAATCGTATTGCCTTTCTTTTTAATACTATCGAACAATTGCAGTAGCGATTGAATATCATCATGATGTAATCCAACACTTGGTTCAATGATCACATACAATGTATCTCCTGTATCCTTTTTCTGTAGTTGATTGGCAATCTTAATGCGCTGCGCCTCTCCCCCCGAAAGTGTTGTCGAGGATTGCCCGAGCCTTAAATAACCGAGTCCTATTTCTTGTAGTATTTTGAGACCTACCATTACCTTTTTCTGATCTTCAAAAAAGGTGATGGCTTCATTGATTGATAATCTATAACACTCGGCAATTGACAATCCCTTGTAGGTTACCTGAAGTGTTGTCTCACTAAATCGATCACCGTTACAGGTCCCGCACACCAAGTCCACATTACCCAAAAAATGCATACCGATTTGAATTTTTCCAGCACCTTGACACGTTTCGCACCTACCTCCTTTGTTATTGAATGAAAATCGAGTTTTGGTGAATCCTTGAGATTTTGACTCGGGTAAACTAGCGTAGATATCACGAATATGATCTGAAAGGCCTAAATAGGTTGCTGGATTACTACGTGGTGTTTTCCCTATGGGTGAATGATCTATGAAAATCAGTTTATTGATGGCATCAATATTTTCATGGCTGGTCAGCTTAGCAGGCTCACCAACTTCAATTCCCAACTGCTGTTGTACTGCTTTAAGTAAGGTTCCTTTTACTAAACTCGACTTCCCAACACCCGACCTTCCACTGACAACATTGAGTTTACCCAAGTGAAATTCAACAGTTATATTTTTTAGATTTCTTTCTTGACATCCAATCAGACGAATGGAATTACCTTTAATTTTTGGAACTGACAATCTGGACTTATCTGTTGAGCTATTGATTGCTCTATATGTTGGACTGGTAGCTGCCAATTCCTCCAGTTGGGAGAATTCTGAAAATGAACCATTAAAAACGAGTTGCCCTCCATTGATTCCGGCTTTTGGTCCAATCTCTATTATATGATCGGCACTGGTAATGGTATCAAGGTCATGCTCAACAACAATAACGGTGTTTCCCTTTTTAACAAGTTGTTTAAAATGGTAAATCAATCTTTCGTTCTCTTCTTGATGTAAGCCTATTGAAGGTTCATCAAAAACGTAAAGCACATCGCTCAGTGGAACTAAAATTTGATTGGCTATTCTAATTCGTTGAATCTCGCTAGCGCGAAGTGATTTTGCCGAACGATCTAAAGTCAAATGAGCTAATCCCAAATCTTCCAATAAATTAACTTGAGCTTCAATTTTACTGATAATTTCTTTTGCGACAGTTCCCCCAGTATTTGTTTGAATCCACGACTTAAGTTCATTCAATTCCAAGGTCACTATCTCAGCTATTGACTTCCCTTGAATGGTAACACTTAAAGCATCGCCATTCAAACGAGTTCCGCTACACTTTTGACAACTGACAGAATGCACATACTTGAGGATATTGGCATTTCTATCTCTTCTAAGAATATCAGACATAATAGGAATCATGCCTTTGTAATACCCTTCTTCCCGTGGTTTAGCCTTGATGCCCGTCCACTTCAACCGCGATTCAAGACTGTGCTTTCCAAAAGGCACTTTGATTTTATCACAGCCATACAAAACCACCTTACGCTGCAGGTCTGTAAGTTCATTCCAAGGAATATCCACATTAAACCCTTCGGCCTCACATACTTGATTGAGCACATCGATAGTTACTTGAGAGTACATGATATACCCATTTGGTAATGTTGGGGCCAAAGCTCCCTCTCTAATCGATTTTTCAGGAAGGATGATTAGGCGGTTCAAGTCTATTTGTTCCTCTTTACCAATACCATTGCAGCGGGTGCACTTACCAACTACTGAGTTGAACGAAAAGAGAGCTCGAGAAAGTTGAATATTTTTATCTGTGATTCCAGTTCTTGCAAACAATAAGCGTAACAAATCATAGATATCAGACATCGTCCCAACCGTAGAACGGACATGCATTCCAGTTGTGCGCTGTCCAATCGCTATTACTGGAGAAAGCCCTTCAATTTCATCAACATCAGGGCGATTCAATTTCCCCATAAACTGTCGAGCAAAAGACGGCAGCGTTTCAAAATACCTGCGCTGTCCTTCTTTGGCAATAATCTCAAATACAAGACTAGATTTTCCCGATCCCGAGATTCCGGTCACCACTATAAATTTGTTATGCGGAATACGCAATGAAATGTTCTTGAGGTTGTTTGTTCTGGCTCCTTGAATTACTATTTCAGGATGTGTTTTTAAGGACATGTGGTGAAATTAATGAAATAAGTTTTGCCTACCGACTCTCATATTTTTTCTGTGCTAACAAAGAGTAAACTCCTGTTTTATTTTGAATCAAAATCAAAGGAGAAATGATGGTTAGAACACTAAATAACCTACATAATTAATCTTTGCTATGAGAAGTCACTTGTAAGTTCAATGATTATATTTAGTTTCTAAATCCAATTAAAGCGAAACTGCACAAGTGAGTTTAGCCTTGATTGTTGGATTCTATAAAAACACATTAATAGTCCACGTGATCTAGAAAGTTTTCATCAGAATGATTTATGTTCTAATTTTAGTTCGATAATAAAATACATGTGTCCACTGTAGAGTATAATATCTCTACTCAAATCAACAAGAATGGCAAATAAAGTACCATGGCATACAACACTTGACTGGAAGGATATCACAGGAATAATTGCCTTAGTCGTTATTTTAGGAATCGTTGCTCTCTTTCTATTCCTTCCTAATGTAATTCAGGATAATAAATTAACTGAATACCCAGGCGAAACAACTGGCTCAATAACCTCCACCACTGAGAATACAGAAATGAATCAAGGACCTGAAGGCACCAAAATCTATGTTGGTTCTTATACTGTGAACTACTTCTACCAAGTCAACGAAGAAATTTACACAGGCAGCGAAAGAATCAAGGCAACAGCCAATGCAACGAGGATTCTTAACAAAATAATTTCAAGTCAATCGCGGGAAGTGACTGTGAGATATGATACCGTTAAAGTAGCCCGATCAACTATTGTAATAGAATAAACAATAAAAAATACTCTCAGAGAACGCATGAATCATATGCCAAAGCACTTTCCATAAACTTTATAGGTGTTTGACTACTTTGTCTGCTACAGAACAGTTTTGATGCTGCTCGATGTTTTAATTTTGAACAGTTTTCAACATGACAATGTAGTACTTCATACTAATTTTGGATGCACCTAAAGACTTCACTACTTTGACAAATACTTACTAAGTTTGTGAACATGTCTCATATAAAGACATAAACAGTAATAATAAAAAACAGGATAAGCTGAAAACTGAATAGAGTACGTAATCAATAAAAAAACTTAAAAATGGAAAATTCTAACATAGAAACTTTCAAAGCGCAAGCAAAAGGAGTCAATTGGCCTACAGAAGTAACCATAACAGGTACAGAATGGAAAATACAGTCGGATGAGCCTGTTGAAGATGGTGGGTTAAATTCAGGGCCAAACCCGATGCAATACTTTATTGCCTCTTTAGCTGGTTGTCAGAATGAACAAGCTCAGGTTGTTTCGGAGGAACTCAGTTTGAACATCGAACAAATTGATATAGAGCTTGAAATTGATCTGGATCTTTCCGGTTTTATGGGTGAATCCGATAATTCAGTTGGTAGCTACAAAAATGTGCGAATGAATGCATTAGTACAAGGAGAAGTAACTGACCAACAAGTAAAGACTTTGGGAGAAAAAGTCGATGCCCGTTGTCCAATTTTAGTCTTGCTACGTACGAGTGGTTGTAAAATAGAAAGTAGTTGGAGTAAAAAATAACGACTACATCACCCTTGATTCACATTCGCACGAAAAAATACAATGAACTTTGAGTTCGTGCGGACATGAAGCTTGAAGAAGAGATTAGATAACACCTTCTGATTGTAGTTATTGCATCTCCCTCGATAGACAAAAGTAGTCAGATGCCACAAATCAGTTTATGTCAATCTTGCCTAAGATATTGAAGTGAGCCATACTTTCAGGGGAAAGCTAGGACAAAACTGTTTCCAGCTTTATTAATAGATAGTAAATACGCTAAGCGAGCTCAAAAAAATTATGTGTATCCTTTAAAGCATGTAAAATATAGAATCGCATCTCAATTCTATCGAAGACTGGCAACCTCATAATCAAATCACCGTTACCCTGACTTTCTTCTTCTTAAGCCTACTATTATCAACCAATTTGATCAACTGATGTACTTTAGCAGCATGAACAGACACAAATGCACAATCAAGTTTAACCTCGATAATACCCAACTGATCCTTATTCAAACCACCTTGCTTGAAAAATAATCCAGCGATGTCCCCCTTTGATATTTTATCTTTTCTTCCTCCAGAAATAAAAAGTGTTTTCCATACTGATGGCTTTGGTACTGAAGTACTTTGAAGGTTTTCAACAGGAATATCTCCGATAAACCCTGGGAGTTTCTCTCCTTTCCATTGAAGTACATAAGCCGTCCCATCGCTCCCCATTCTGGCTGTTCGACCATTTCTATGAGTGAACTCTTCGCTACGTACAGGCAAGTGGTAATGTAATATAAACTTGATCTCAGGTACATCGATCCCTCTAGCAGCTAAGTCAGTAGCCAGGATGATCTGATGTGTGCCATTGCGAAATTTTATCAAGGCACGTTCTCTATCTTTTTGCTCCATTCCTCCATAGAAACAACCATGACTGATATGATGCTCTGTCAAAAAATCACTTACTCTTTGAATCGTATCTTTGAAATTACAGAAAATGATTCCAGGCTTATTTCCAATGTGACTTAAGGCTTCTACCAATGTGTCTAATTTATCCTTAGAAGGAGATACAATTGTTTTTACTAGAAGTTCTGAAGTTCCTTTACCCAAGTAATCGATGGTGATCGGATTATTCACTTTTGCAAAAGTTGGTATATCTACTCCTTGCGTAGCTGATGTTAATATCTTCTTGTCAACTTTTGGCAACGCGTTGATGATGTCTATCATCTCATCATCAAAACCTACTTCAAGAGATTTATCAAACTCATCCAATACTAATGTCTTAATGTGATCTGTAGAAAACGAATCTCTTCTCAAATGATCGGCAATCCTCCCTGGAGTTCCGATAAGAATTGCGGGTTTATGCTGTAGATCAGTCCTATCTTTCGACCCAACTCTGCCACCATAGATTGCATTAACTTTATAACCTGTACCCATTTCTCTTGTCACTTGCTCTATTTGCAAGGCCAGTTCCCTAGAAGGAACAATGACCAAAGCCTGTATTTCAGAACAATTAACATCTAAGGATGCAATGATCGGCAATAAAAATGCTAATGTTTTACCCGTACCCGTTGGAGACAACAATACTATCTCAGGATTTTTTAGAATGGCTATATTTGCCTCTTCCTGCATCGGATTGAGCTTATCAATCTTCAGTTTACTGAGAATTTCTTGTTGATTCTTTATTGTGCTTGACATGGCACAAAGGTAATGTTAAATCAATGAGATTTTAGAAAGACTCTACTATTTCATATCAATGAAATTACGAGGGATCATTTTGATCAATAAAGGTCACCTTAATCGTCTATTCAAATCTCAATGACTCAATTGGATCAAGTTTAGAGGCTTTAGAAGCTGGCCAATACCCAGATAGCACGCCCACAAATATACAAATGACAAATCCTGTAATCACCCATACCCATGGTACCACAAAGCCATCTATTCCAATGAGTTTAGAAATGAGATTCCCAATGCCTACACCGAATATGACTCCCGCAACTCCGCCCATCATACAGACTACGATCGCTTCAATAATAAACTGCTGGCGTATCCTTAATGGAGTAGCTCCAAGTGCCTTTCTCACACCGACTTCTCTAGTCCGTTCAGTGACAGATACCATCATAATATTCATTAATGCAATAGAGGCTCCTAAAAGGGTAATGAATCCAATTCCAAAACCACCTATTCTCATTACTCCTGTGATCTCTGCTAGTTTTTCTGCCAATGTTTCACTCTTAGCAAGTTCAAATGAATTTGGATCAGTCAATCTATCTCTTCTAATTTTCCTCATGACGGAAGTGGCTTCTCCCATTGCCATTTCCATTTGAGTAGCATCTGTGATACCGACACTTATGCTATATCTCAAAGCCCTTCCTGAGGCCACTTTACTCGCGTTGAGTATTGGAATCAAAACGGAATTATCTACACTACTTCCTCCTCCCATCTGCCCTTTTTCCTCAAGAACTCCAATGATGATATATTTTCCTCCCAATAATGAAATTTCAGCTTTTAATGGATCTTCATTATTCTTAAAAAGAGCCTTTACAACATCCTGCCCAACAATAGCCACATTGGTACCATACTGTGTCTCTATCATTGAAAAATTCCTTCCTTGTTCAATATTAAGACCTTCTAACACTATGTATTCATCATTGGCCCCTTGCACTCTGACATTTGGATTTGTTTTTTCTGAAAGACGCTTCACTTCAGCTATACTTGTCACACTTGTAGATAAACTAACATCCGAGGGTATCTGATAGTTGTCAATAAATCGCTGCGCCTCTTTCAGCTTCAATGGGGCTTGAGGCTTCTCTTTTACTCCGCCATTATTTCCTCTTCTATTCCTTTTGGAATAAATATCAAAAGTATTAACACCTAAATCTGATAAACTGTCGGTAACTGAATATTGAATCCCATCAATAGCCGTAAGAATACCTACAAGCGATGTGATGCCTATTGCAACAATCAATGCCGTCAATACTGTTCTTAACAAGTTGGCGTTGATTGACCTTACTCCTTCTCTTATGTTTTCAGCTAAATTCATCCTGCTATTTTCTTTTCGAATTTGAAGGTATTAAATAATTGCCTTCGTGAATCAACTATTACGTGAAAATTGAAATATCGTTAGTGATCGGTCTATTTCACTGGTAAAACTTTGGTAGTTGTCATATTGATTGATAAAAATGATACCTTTATACGAGGTAATCCGTATGCTTCATTACCAATTATTAAGTTATGAAAAGACATCTAATCATATTCGCCATTTTATCATTGTTGAGCTGGAAGTCGTTTGCCAGCTACCTCATGATACCTATGGATGATCAGCAAGACAATCACCTTAAGGCGTATGGCATTGCTTACTGGGTCTTACAAAATGACATTGAAGTTGATTGGCTGTTAAACTATCGAGGCGGTAGTTTTATGGTGAAATATTACCAAAAATTTGAAAATGAATTGATTATTCGAGGAGTAAGTTATGAAGTAATATCTGATGCACAGTCCAACCAGATTATCACTCAAATAGCCAGTCCTGCTTCGAATACAGATATCATGAAGTTGAATAAATTTCCAAAAATAGCTGTCTATTCTCCTAAGAGTAAGCAGCCTTGGGATGACGCGGTCACTTTAGTTTTAGCTTATGCAGAAATTCCATACGAAGTGGTTTTTGATGACGAAGTACTCAGTGACGAACTACCTGAGTACGATTGGCTTCACTTACATCATGAGGATTTCACTGGTCAGTATGGGCGATTCTATAGAAATTTCAAACATATGCCGTGGTATATTGAGCAACAACGGGAGTTCGAAGCGTCTGCTAGAAAACACAGCTTTAGTAAGGTTTCGCACCTCAAGCTGGCCGTAGTGAAAAAATTTAGAAACTTTGTTTCTGGCGGTGGTTTCCTGTTTGCCATGTGCTCTGCAACAGACACATTTGACATTGCAATCGCAGCTGAAGGTCTTGACATCTGTGATAGAGTTTTTGATGGCGATCCTATGGACCCAATGGCTCAGAGCAAATTGAATTTTGACAACACCTTCGCTTTTCAAAACTTCACACTTAATAAGAACTACCTCGAATATGAATTTGCCAATATAGACACCAAGCATCATCTTCGTGGCATCAAACAAGACAATGACTTCTTTAACTTATTTGAATTTTCTGCCAAGTGGGATCCAATCCCAACTATGTTGACTCAAAATCATACCAGAGTAATCGAAGGCTTTTATGGACAGACTACTTCTTATAAAAAGAGCCTAGTGAAGTCTGACGTTGTCATCATGGGTGAGAACAAAGACCTCAAAGAAGCCAAGTACCTCCATGGTGTATATGGTAAAGGTTTCTGGACATTCTATGGTGGGCATGACCCTGAAGATTATCAGCATATGGTGGGCGAAGAACCTACCGATTTGAATATTCATCCAAACTCTCCAGGGTACCGTTTAATTCTCAATAACATTCTATTCCCAGCAGCTAAGAAGAAGAAGCAGAAAACTTGATTGAGTTGAAATTTAGAATATAATATTGATTCTAATCGAATAATTAATGTAATCTATCAGGACGAGGTTCAAGTCCTTTCATTATTTGAGCTTCTTCTTCTAATAAAGACTTCCATCGATTCATTACGATATCTTCAGGCATATACTCTTTAGCCAGCTGAAGGAAGTTTTTATAGTGGCTTGCCTCAGAAACCATTAGTTCATAATAAAATTTGGAAAGCTCCTCGTCTTTAATATTCTTCCAAAGCAATCTGAATTTTTCACAACTTCTTGCTTCTATCAAGGCATTGATAAGAAGTTTCTCCATGAGTTGCTGTTCTCTACTTCCGCCTTTCTTTTCTGCTTTCAGCAACTGCTTGACGTACTCATCAACTCGAGGGAATCCCAACTTATAACCACGTTTTTTAAGTATTTCCAGCACTCTTTCGAAATGCCCCCACTCCTCTGCTACTACTGGAGTCATTACTTCAACAAGTCTATCCTTCTCAGGAAATAAGACAATCATAGATATGCAAGAAGTAGCCGCCTTTTGCTCACAATAGGCATGATCTACTAATATATCTTCAATATTTTTCTCAGCTATATTGACCCATCGAGGGTCTGTAGGTAATTCTAAACCTAAGACTTGTTTGGCATTTTCGTCAATCATAAAAAGCCCATTTGAAACCAAAATCAACTAAATTGATTTGCCCTATATATCCAGGCGTTGCAAAATAGCCCGTTTCACTAAATGCTTTCCCTAGATTTATATACTTGACAAATAGCCTACCTCTATTAATTTTCAGGTTGGCAAATAAATCTATTATTGGCACTCCTCCTATGATGAAGTCATCTTGAAGGCGGTATTGCTGAATAGCAGGATCATAGGCATTGGCATAATACTCACTCCTCCAGTGAACATCTACACCAATTTGAAATTGTAAATTCCCATCATAAACGATGTTCTCATAATATATCTTAGCGTTGACTAATATTTCAGGAACACGCATTACTTCACGATTATTACCTTGCACAGATGAGTAGGAACCATAGATCGTCAGATGCAACTTATCCTTGTAACTGGTGTGAATTGACGTACCAATCCTCAACAATTGAAGGTCGCTTACCTGTTGAGGAACTCCTACTGTATCATAGTATATGTAGTCATTGAGCAGTTTCCAATTACTAAATGGTTTGATAGTAGTTGATCCGAATTTCAGATTTAAATCACCTTTAAATTCATCTGCTTTAGTAGGACTAAATTCGTTAAACCATTGGTCGTGATTTCCATAGTAGAATTTCTCCACAAAAGAGGGCTCGTATTGCATTCTTTTAAAACCAAATGAATATTTACTCGATTGAAACTCACCTTCAATCTGATAATTACTCCCTACCAAATACTCGATTTTTCCAGTGACATTAGTTAAAGAATCAAGGTGTAGTCTCACATGAGCTCCCGCATAACGTTCAACATCTCTAGTTACCAATTTAGCCTCTAAATCTTCAATTTTAGCCCTATTTCGATTGACATTTTCATAATCGATATCGAAATACCTAGCTTTATAATAGAAGTTGTAGAATAACCTACCCATATCACCTTTTACGCCTTGCTCATAGGTGGTGCTATGGAAGTCGATACGATCCCTCGTTACAGCAGGGTCTAGGAATATCACCTTGTGATAAGCAGAGTCCGAAGGAAGGTCTTTGAAAGTGTTTTGCTGTTTGGATCTATCAGTTTGTTGATAGATTTGAATAAGATCAGTGAACTTATATTGCTGATATAAGTGCATATTCGTTTTCAGTTCTTCTGCTTTTGCATCCCTAAGTATACGCTGGGTATTATCTTCGAAGTATAATATAGGGTTGGCCGAATCCTCAACTAATATCCCTCCAGACTCATTAATTTGATGTTTATTCCTAGAAAGGTGTGCTAGTAACTGATATCGTTTGTCTTCGTTTTGATAATGAGTGTATACATTATAAGCATTGGAAAAAACATCTCGATCACCTTTACCTGCTCGCTCGATCTGCTTATCAATAAATAGTCCCCTAAAGTCGAAGCCAAAATTCCATTGTGTGTTTATATTTCTACTATAGTTGACATTAGTGATGGCTCTTCCATTTCCACCAATGACCACATCCATATTGGAGAATGGAGAGTGTGTATCATAATATTTGATTTCATCAGAAGTCTTGAAATATCTATCATACACACTAATACCGGAACGTGCGCCAATAGTAGTTGGCAATTGGAAAAACATGGGCATAGCAGCTGTACCTATATTTCCTAGATCCTGAACTTCATTCTTATTTCTATTAACATAGTTGAATCGGTGAAGGTTATCAATCAATGTATCTACCAAAAAGTAGACAGGCTGATTAAATTTAATATTTCTTTCGAAGGTATATTTAGTGGTAGTAGGCCCGTAGATATTCTTAGTCGAGTCGTCTAGTAACTTTCCGTTTTTCAATCCACCTTTAGGCTGATCTGAATTATTGCTATTATTAATCAGATCTTTATTTCCGAAACCACCTCCATTCTCTGTATTTGGGTCTTTTTCAAATGGTCTATCCTGAGCAACAGCCACGCCTAAAAAGCACACAAACAATCCAAATAGTAAAACTCTCTTTTTCACGCGGCAAAAATATAAAATACTATTGATGTATTGATTTTGTTTTGATAGAATTAAGGATCAACCCATCAAATTCCGAACCATTTTTGATCATCTGGAAGGCAATTGGTATATAATACGCTGATCGTTGTTCAAATACACCTTTAAACTCCTCTCCAAGTAACCTAACCATATCCTTTTCTGTGGTGATCAGTACAGAACTATCAGACTTCACTTTATCATACTCATTTATGATTTTTTCAACATCTTTCAATTCATATTTATAATGATCCGAATGATGCAATTCGCCAATCACTTCATATTTATCCTTGAGATAGTTCATAAACGGAAGCTCATTAGCTATTCCAGTAAAAACAAATACTTGTTTAAAGTTATCATTTGACTTTCCAGTTATAATCTGTGGGATCTGATAGGCAACCTTACTAAAGAAAACAGGAATTTTTTCTGAAGTATATTTTGCAACGGCCTTCAAATACGATGTTTCATCTTTATCTAAGATTTCATCAGGACACTTAGTAATGACTACTACATCAGCCCTATTAGCATTCTTTCTCGCTTCCCGAAGTCTACCAGCAGGCAATATATAATCTTTAAAGAAAGGCTTATCAAACTCTGTAAGAAGGATGTTCAAATTTGGAATAACTGATCTATGCTGATAAGCGTCATCCAAAACCACTACTTCTGTATTTTCATTGTGATATATAATTTGTGGTATTGCCATACTTCGATCCTCACCAACCGTAACCATGACCTTTGGGAACTTTTGATAAAATTGGAATGGTTCATCACCAAGTGTCAATGCACTGTCATCTTTCCCTGCGATCTTAAAACCTTTCGTATTTCGACCATAACCACGACTTAATGTAGCCAATTCGTATTTACTCAATAACCTTAGGATGTATTCGACCACCGGTGTTTTTCCAGTACCACCTACGGAAAGATTGCCCACCGCAATGACATTGGTATCAAACTGGAATGATTTTTTGTGGTCTATATTATATAAATGATTTCTAAAGCGGGTACCCAAGTCATATAGTATGGCAAATGGGTAAAGTAGTATGGTGAGAATTTCCTTCAAATGAGTATGTTTATGCTTTGATGACCAATAACCTTACGATACTCACAAGGCTAGACAATGATAAACCTTATTATTGAGTAGGTTTTGCAAAGTTCTACATTTATGCACAAAATAAAAGACATCACAAGTTATTTAGAAGAGATAGCTCCAAAGGCATATCAGGAATCTTATGATAATGCAGGTCTGATTACTGGAAATGAACAAGATGTGGTCACAGGTGCATTGATCACACTGGACTGTACAGAAGCAGTGGTACAAGAAGCAATAGAAAAAAAATGCAACCTCATCATCGCGCATCATCCAATCATCTTCAAAGGGCTCAAGCAAATCACGGGCAAAAACTATGTAGAGCGGACTATCATCAAGGCTATCAAGAACGACATTGCCATATACGCCATCCACACTAACCTTGACAGCGTAAGTAATGGCGTCAATAAAAAAATAGCAGATAAACTCTCTTTAAAGAATTTAAGGATACTACAACCAAAAAGTGGCACTCTCCACAAACTAGTAACATTCTGTCCAAAAGCACATTCAAAAAGTGTCATAGAGGCCATTCACAAAGCTGGTGCAGGCAATATTGGAAACTATGATCACTGCAACTTCGTAACCGAAGGAACTGGTTCATTCAGACCTAATGAAGTTGCAGAACCTTTCATTGGTATGAACGGGGTAACGGAATCAGTGACAGAAGATCGCATTGAAGTGATCTTGCCTTCTCATCTAAAGCACAAAGTGTTGATGGCACTGAATTCAGCACACCCGTACGAAGAAGTGGCTCACTATCTGTCAGAAATTTCAAATCAAAATCAAGAAGTTGGTGCCGGAATGATTGGTGATTTGGCAACTGAGATGGATTCCAATGATTTTCTGAAGTACTTGAAAGACAGAATGAACCTCAAGGTTATAAGACATACACAACCAACACAAAACAAAGTTAAAAAAATTGCGATATGCGGTGGTGCAGGAAGTTTTCTATTACCAGCAGCTATTCGCCAAGATGCAGATATATTTATCACAGGAGATTTCAAATATCATGAATTTTTTGATGCGGAAAATCATCTTATGATCACCGACATTGGGCACTACGAAAGTGAAGTCTTTACAAAAGAATTAATTTATGATACTATAAGTCAAAAATTCGCTAAGTTTGCACTCAATTTGTCAGAAATTAACACAAATCCCATAAGCTACTTTTAAAAAATTCATGGAAAGTACTGTACCACAAAAACTTGAAGCTCTTGAGAAACTACAAGAGATCGATTCTAAACTAGACGAAATCACTAAAGTAAGGGGCGCACTTCCTGACGAAGTAAGAGACCTTGAAGATGAGATTGCTGGTTATCAAACTAGAATTGATAAATATAACAATGATCTTAAAAGCATTGAAGATGATATCGCTGCCAAAAAGCAAGGTACCAAAGATGCTGAGACGTTGATCAAAAAGTATGAAGAGCAACAAATGAACGTTCGTAACAATAGAGAGTACGATGCGATCACCAAAGAAATGGAGTTGCAAGCTTTAGAAATTCAGATCAATGAGAAAAGGATCAAAGAGGCTTATATCAAAATAGAAGCTAAAAAAGAAGAGATAGGCGTTACGAATACCTCTGTAAGCGAAAGATCTAAAGATCTAGAAAGCAAGCAAAAGGAGCTCAAAACAATTATCGCTGAGAGCGAAGCTGAAGAGAAAAAATTGAGGACAGGTCGTGAAAAGGCTTCCAAAAAAGTTGACTCACGTTTGTTTATTTCTTATGAAAAAATAAGAGAAAACGCTCGAAACGGTTTAGCAGTAGTTTCTGTAAAAAGAGATGCTTGTGGCGGATGTTTCAATATCGTTCCACCTCAAAGACAAGCTGACATTAAGGAAAGAAAGAAACTAATTGTGTGTGAGCACTGTGGAAGAATCTTTGCAGATGTAGAGTTTGTAATTGTGGAAGAAAAACCAAAAAGAACTACTCGTAGAAAAAAGGTAGAAAAATAAGAAACACTCAATGATATGTTTTCAAAAAAAGTGGATAAGTGACAATGCTTATCCACTTTTTTTATGCCTAATATTTTCATTTTTCAGCAAAATCTCCTACTCTCAAGATTCATGGACTTTTGATAAATCTGAACACGGTGCTTACCAAAAAATCCTGTCTCTCAAGATAGTTGATGCTAATCTCGAATTAAGCAGAGACCGTAACGCCACTAAATACCTTCTGCATTTGAAGAGTAGTATTGAAATGCTGATTTCAGACAATGAACTAGCGCTTGATGCGTATGACAAGAACACGGATCAAGTTTTAACCCATTTCAAAAAACAAAAAGAAAATTCCCCGTACCTAAAATTCTATACCGCAGAAATATTACTCCAATCGGCCTTTGTTCATTTGAAACTTGGCCATGAAATGTCAGCGAGCTGGGAGTTGCGAAAAGCCTACAAAGAGATAAAAAGAAACATGAAATCTTACCCTGATTTTCTGCCACAATATAAGACTATCGGGCTACTTCATATCATTATTGGATCGGTACCTGACAAATACAACTGGCTGCTATCTATATTAGGAATGGAAGGCTCAGTTCGAGAAGGAATGCAACTCCTCTCCACCTTGGCTAACTCTAAAAACCTATTTAGTCAAGAGGCCCAATTACTTACGCTGCTAATGAAAGCCTATATTCTCGATGAAGCAAGAGAATCTGTAGCTGGTTTGAGACAGTTATATGAAGACGATGATCAAAATATTCTTATTGGATACTTATATGTATCAGTGTTGATGAAAAATCACAATAACGCGACAGCACTTAAAACACTACAGTCTATAAAAAAAATCAACAATTCAGAATATATTCCTTTTCCTTTATTAGCCTACGTAGAATCGGAAGCATTATTACAAAAAGGTGACTATAATGAAGCCATCGGTAGCTATCAGCAGTTTATAAAAAACCATCTCGGACAAAATTATCTAAAAGATGCCAACTACAAAATAGGACTGGCATATTTCATATTAAATCAAACTGAAGTTACTGAAGAGTACTTTCAAACTGCGAGAGGCATAGGCACCACTCTAACAGAAGTTGATCAACATGCGAGTAAACAACTGGATATCAATGAATACCCAAATAGACTCATCATGAAGGCTCGATTACTTACGGATGGTGGTTATTATGATGATGCTTTGAGGATATTAGAAAACATACGGCCTACACAATTAACAAAGAAAATAGACCATGTAGAGCATCACTATCGAAAAGCTCGAGTCTATCACAAAACTAATCAGATCAATATGGCCATCGCTTTTTATAAACTCACAATCAATAGTGGAGAGAAAAATGGTTGGTACTTCGCTCCGAATGCTTCATTACAATTGGGTTACATTTATCGTGCAGAACAAAACAGTTATTTAGCGGAGAAGTACTTCAATAAAGCACTGTCATACAAAGATCACGAGTACAAGAACAGCATTGATAATAAGGCTAAGCTGGGGTTAGACTCATTACCAAAGAATTAGAGAATTAAAAGCCCATTTTCTTTAAGAGCACCCCATACTTCTGAATTTATCAGCTCTTCTACCTTATCAAATTGCGCCTCGTAATTCTTTTTAAGAGAGCTGTAATTACTTAAAGGTTGCGCTGGAGTTACTTGCTTCAATAATTGTACTATCCATTTTCCTAAATCAACAGGTAGTTCCAAAACAAAATCATCCTTCTTACTGGAAAAGGATAATTCAGCATAATTCCCAACATAATTGACTTGAGGTTGAAGTCCTGTCCAAAGTATTCTATGATGATTCTTGTACATCATGTCTACCTCATTGGAGATCTCGCGTGCAATGAATTGTTTAGGAATACTTGTCGATGGTACTTTCTCTTCAAACCAATCCTTCAAAGGCACATCGAAACATACTCCATGCATATAATTGAATAGAGACTTTCTCAATCCTTCACCAAAGATATCGTGATTAGCTCCGCTAGGATCATCATGTTGTAAATCATTATTAGCAAAATCACCATCCACAGGACCAACCTTCATCACGCCAAATGCCTTCGGGTCAATACCAACTGGACTATGGGCAGTCATTGCAAATCGATGCCAAAACCCTGATTGAACCACTCCATTTTCTAACAACTGACGCACCATCTCTAATGAGTCTATAGTCTCTTGAGCTGTCTGAGTAGGGAATCCATACATCAAATAGGCATGCACCATAATCCCAGCTTCTGTAAAGTGATTGGTAACTTGAGCCACTTGGCCAACAGTCACTCCTTTTTTGATCAATGTGAGTAATCTATCTGAAGCGACTTCTAGTCCACCAGACACTGCAATACATCCAGACTCTTTCAGTAACCTGCACAGATCAGCTGTAAAATTCTGTTCAAAGCGAATATTGGTCCACCAAACTACGGTCAAACCTCTATTTAGTATCTCAATAGCAACATCTCTCATCAGTGCAGGCGGTGCTGCCTCATCCACAAAGTGAAATCCATTTTCACCAGTTTGCTCAATTATTTCTTCTATCCTATCACAAAGTATAGAAGCCGTAACGGGTTCATAGCGTTGTATGTAATCAAGTGAAATATCGCAAAACGTACATTTCCCCCAATAACATCCATGGGCAAGTGTCAATTTATTCCAACGGCCATCGCTCCAAAGCCTATGCATTGGATTAGCTATTTCTATGACCGATAAGTAGTCTTTGGTTTTGAGATCACTATAGTCTGGTGTACCCACTTCACGTTGCGCAATATCTTTCTCACTGCTCCCGTTACAATACTTAACTTTGCCATCTATTAGTGAGAAGGTGCGCTTCAATTCATCAATCTTCTTCTCTCCTCTCAAAAATCCAAGTAGGTGATTAATTGGAGCTTCTCCGTCATCCAACATCACATGATCTACATATTCGAAAACACGTGATTCTTTAAGCGATCTTAGCTCCGTATTGGGATATCCACCTCCCATCCATACTGAGATTTTGGGATGGTGTTTTTTAATGTATTGACCACACTTGAATGCACTATACAAATTCCCAGGAAAAGGGACTGAAAGTCCAACGGTAGTTGGTTGATATGTTCGTATTTTTTCTTCCAGTAATTCTGAAAGCAGATCATCTATCAATCCGTTAGGCTCTTGAAGCGCATCACTCATCTCATCAAATGAAGTTGCAGACATCCCAAGTCTTTCAGCATATCGGCTAAATCCGAAATGTGGATCTATCCCTTCTGTTATTAGATCACCTATATCCTCAAGGTACAAAGTAGCTAGATACCTCGCTTTATCTCGAATTCCCAAGGTTCCAAAAGCCCATTCAAGGTCATCAATTTGCTCAAACCTGCTTGCTTCTGGCAAGTAATCACCTTCAGCAATTAGATAAGCAAGCGTTGGATTGTTGTCTTGCAAAAACTCAATAACAGGGTCGATAGTCTGTAAGTAGACCTGTTGTAGACGACATATTCTAGCAGTATTTTCGGACATCTGCCCACTTAAATCAATACCGGAAAACACATTTTCTAAACCCTCTTTTGAGAATAACTTTAAGATAACTTCTATCCCCAAATCTGCCTGATTTGACTCAACGCCTAAGGTATTGAGATATCCTTTGAGGTAAGCAGTCGCAGGATACGGTGTGTTGAGTTGAGTAAATGGAGGGGTAATGAATAGAACGCGCTGTGTCACTCGAATTTGGGCTAGTTTCTTCAAAGATCGGAAATTTTACAGAATCATAGTTGCCTGCTTCCCATTAATGTATCTGCAAATCAAAATACTTCAATATTTTACATTTAATCCTGCTTCAATCGTTACAATTACAATATCATGTCAAAAATCACTACAACATACTATCCTCACAGAGAGGAAATTCTAAATGTGATTACCCATTTATTCGGATTGGTATTCAGTATAGTTGGATTAGTACTATTAGTAGTTTACTCCAGTATTTATGGTGACGTATGGCATATTGTAAGCTTTTCGATTTTCGGAAGTAGTATGGTGGTGCTCTATTTGGCTTCCACACTATAAGAGTCTTCGCAAAAAATTGAATGTATTTGACCATGCAGCTATATATGTGCTGATCGCAGGAACGTATACTCCTTACTGCTTAGTCACGCTCAATGGCGCCATGGGTTGGACTGTATTTGGCATCACTTGGGGAATTGCACTAGTCGGAATTTCACTGAAGATTTTCTTTACTGGAAAATTCAATAAACTCTCTACCATAAGTTATGTATTGATGGGATGGGTAGCAGTGATCGCAGCTAAATCACTTTACCATAATCTTCAAACAGAAGCCTTGGTTTATCTACTTCTTGGTGGCGCTAGTTATACGCTTGGAGCGCTAATTTTTCTTTGGGAGAAATTACCTTACAATCATGCCATATTTCATGTGTTTGTACTGATTGGTACGATAATGCACTTTATATCTATCTTCTTTTACTTGATATAATTTTGCCTAGCTATTCAGATAGATGCCTCGTGTCATTATGCCAATCAATACTGAACATATTCCCTGAATAGTTAATTTTATAAAGACACAAATTAGAATGCTCAAACTCATCCATAAATCGAAGTGGATAGTTCAGCATTAGACATAGAAAAATTCTAATCGCTCTGCCATGCATACATATTAAGATCGTATCTTCATCTCCACTGAGTATGTGAGCAAGCGATTCCTTTTGGCGTTCCATAACCATTTCAGGACTTTCCCCTCCTTCAATTTTCAAAGATGTCTCGCCCTTCTGCCACTTTAAGATCACCTGTTGATAATAGGCATCATCAGCAGGGTTAATTTCGATTCCTTCGCGGTCTCCCCAGCTAATTTCATTAAGTCCTGACAATTGCTCATGTGTGATCTCGTCACCAATAAAGCCACTAACCGACTGTATTGCACGTTGCAAATTAGATGTGTACACCTTAGCAAAATTAACATTCTTATAAGACTCATAAAAAGCTAGCGCTTGATCTTCACCTGTACCATTCAAAGGTGCATCTATGCCACTTCCCTGCACGATTCCTCGGAGGTTGTAGTCTGTTTGTCCATGCCTAACTAAATATATTTTTTTGCCTTTCAAAATTTCCTATTTTTGCTTTTCGGATCGCAAGTATAGCTTTTTTTTTAATTCTCTTTTAATTTTTTCATCTATGTTTTCTTCAGGAGTAACCACAGATAAACTCAATGCAATGAGTGAAAATAATATGCTAGAGCACTTGGGTATCTCCTTCACAGAAATAGGTGAAGATTATATTATGGCTACTATGCCAGTTGATCATCGCACCCAACAACCCTACGGGCTTCTACATGGCGGTGCATCGGTTGCGTTAGCTGAAACACTTGGAAGCGTTGCTGCCCACCTTACGATTGACTCTGACAAACAGTATGCTGTAGGATTAGATATCAATGCAAACCATATTCGTGGTGCCAAATCAGGAGTAGTCACTGGAATTGCAAAACCCATCCATATAGGCAGAAAAACACAAGTCTGGGAAATAAAGATTAATAACCAAGATGATAAATTGATCTGTATCAGCCGAATCACCATGGCCATCGTTGATAACATCTAAAAAGGTACTTTGGCAGCACAACTCACAGAACAGGAAGCTTTCGAAACAGCTCTTCAAGTAGCCGAACTACATCAATATGGTTTTGCCGCATGGCAAATGCCCTTGTCCACCCAAAGAAATATCTGTATTGGGAAAGTAGAATCACGCATAAATAGAGATCTGTCTAAGCAAGGGTTTCTATTTCATCCTTATGACGACCATGCCGAAGGTCGGTTCATCAATTCACAATTGAAAATGACTATTGATGAGGGAAAGGTCCGTATTATTTCGGATGAGAATAATTTGCTTGAAAGACTAGAAAATCAAGAAAAAAATCAAGGCTCATACTACAAGAATTCTTCACCAAATAAGCTTGATTTACAAAAAGATGATTTTATAAAATATGTCACCCAAAGTGTTGAAGCCATCAAATCAGGGGAATTTCAAAAAGTAGTTCCTGCGCGGAGTAAGCAAGTAAGTCTGTCCAACTCTTTTAACCTATTCAACAACTATAATAAACTCTGTAAGGCATATCCAAATGCATTTATTTCAGTGGTTTCTATTCCCGAAGTTGGCACTTGGCTAGGTGCTACTCCTGAAGTATTAATCAGTGTAGTAGAAAATACTTTTCAAACAGTATCGCTTGCCGGAACACAGCAGCATGATCAGAACCAGTCTTTAGCTGAAGTGGCTTGGACACAAAAAGAAATTGAAGAACAAGCCTTGGTGAGTAGATACATCATCAATTGTTTCAAGAAAATCAGGCTGCGAGAGTATGAAGAAGCCGGTCCAAAAACAGTCGTAGCGGGGAATTTAATTCATCTTAAAACGAATTTCAAAGTAGATATGAAAGCTACTAAGAATCCACAACTGGGAAGCGTCATGCTCGATCTACTTCATCCTACTGCTGCTATTTGTGGTATGCCCAAAATCAAGGCAGCTCACTTCATTGAAAAACATGAAAATGGTAATCGAGCATATTATAGTGGATATTTAGGACCTGTCAATTATCAAAATGAAACGCATTTATTTGTAAATCTAAGGTGTGCGCAATTATTAGAAGACTTAGCAATTTTGTATGCTGGCGCTGGTGTTACAGAGGATTCCAATCCCGAAAAAGAATGGTTGGAAACAGAATTGAAAATGAATACATTGCTCAATATCATGAAATTATAATTCTTTGCCAGTACAACAACCTATCATCAATATCGCTGAGATATGTGCGCAACATGGAATCTCAAATGCCATTCTTTCCCCTGGCTCCAGATGTGCGCCAATTACGATAGCATTTGCGCGTCATGAAGCTATTCAAACAAGAACTATCAGTGACGAACGATCTGCAGCCTTTATTGGACTTGGACTTGCCCAATACAATAAATCTCCAACAGTCTTGGTATGTACTTCTGGTTCTGCAGCGTACAACTATGCTCCTGCAATAGCCGAAGCCTACTTTCAACAAGTCCCATTAATAATATTGACCGCTGATCGTCCACCAGAGTGGATAGATCAACTCGATGGCCAAACCATCAGACAAGAAAATATCTATGGAGATCATGTGAAAGGAAGCTACACCTTACCTGTGGATCACAATCATATGGATGCCGAATGGCACTTATATAGATCGATCAATGAGGCCATAAATTTAAGTAAAGCATTCCCACAAGGACCAGTTCATATCAATGTCCCTCTTCGTGAGCCTTTCTATCCTGAGAATGATGAAGTGGTTCAATTTGAAAGTAACGTCCCCGTATTCACAGAAACTCAATATAATCTGACATTAGAAGATAGTCTGATAAACGATTTGAAATCCGAACTAAGTTCCCATCAGAAAATACTAATAGTTACTGGCCAAAGCGATTTTGATCATGAACTCACAGAGCAATTCAGGCAAGTATTTCATCAGAAAAACATCCCAGTAGTAGGTGATATTATCTCCAACTTTCATGGGTTTGAAGACATAATTTGTCACCATGATTTATTTCTCAATGACCGAAATAATATTTTACTAGAAAGCATTCAACCTGATCTTTTGATCACTATTGGCAAATCAGTGATTGCAAAGAATCTAAAACTATTCTTGCGTGCCTACAAGCCGAAAGCTCAATGGCATATCCAAGAAGCTGGCCAGGTAGCGGACACTTACCAATCATTGACCAAAACAATTCGCTGTTCTCCTAGTCACTTTATCGAAAAAGTAGTGCTGGAACAAGACAACGATGCCTTCTCATTACAAAAACAGCAAAATTATTATAATCTCTGGGAAATTGAGGAACGAAAAGCAAAACGTAATATCAAAGAGCAACTACCTCTAGACATCTGGAGTGAGCTCAATGCCTATCACCTCTTGATGCCACTAATCCCAGAAGGCTATCAACTACACTTAGCGAATAGTATGGCGGTGAGATACGCCAATATGATCGGTCTCAAACATGTCCA
The DNA here is from genome assembly GCA_034112085.1 of Cyclobacteriaceae bacterium. Lineage (GTDB taxonomy): Bacteria > Bacteroidota > Bacteroidia > Cytophagales > Cyclobacteriaceae > JAWUWD01. Next base: position 3,939 of record JAWUWD010000052.1, on the reverse strand, counting down.
AGACACCATAACTGTATATGCAAATCGGGGTACATCAGGTATAGATGGTAGTAATAGTACTGCTGTAGGGTCTGCACTTGCCTCCAACAAACCTACTCTCCTACTCACTGGAGACATGGCCTTCTTTTATGATCGCAATGCATTCTGGAACAATTATCAATATCCAAATCTCAAGATAATAGTGTTCAACAATCATGGTGGAGGTATTTTCAACATGATCAATGGACCTTCCTCTCAAGGAGAATACAAAGAGTATTTCGAAACTGATCAAAGGCTAACTGCCAAATCATTAGCGGATGAATTTGGTTTCGAGTATATGGTATGTGATACCCAACGAAAATTTCAAAACACTATTAAAGCATTCTTCGAAATCGATAAGAAATCGGCTATTTTAGAAGTGTTTACAGACTCTAATGTGAATAAGGAAGCTGTAACGCAATTCAAAAAAATGTAATTATTTAGCTAGTCGGTCATTCAGTTGATCGTCAGAAAATGATACAACCGCATAACTATTCAACTATCAAATGAGTTACTACTAGAAATTTCATCTTTTTCATTAAAGTAAAAGTACAAGAGACTATTTTTGGACAATATTAACATTAGCACACAAATCATGAGAAACTGGGAAACCATCACAGAATATAGCGATATCCTATTCGAATTCTACAACGGAATCGCCAAGATTAGTATCAATAGACCTGAAGTATATAATGCCTTTCGTCCAGAAACCAATAACCAAATGTTGGAAGCAATGGATGTGTGTCGTGAACGTGCAGACATAAGAGTTATCGTGTTTACAGGAACAGGAGACAAAGCTTTCTGCAGTGGTGGTGATCAAAATGTAAAGGGAAAAGGTGGCTACATTGGAGAAGATGGTGTGCCAAGACTAAATATTCTTGACTTGCATAAGAAAATCCGTTCTATGCCAAAACCTGTGATCGCTATGGTCAATGGTTATGCTATCGGTGGTGGTCATGTATTACACGTAGTGTGTGACTTGACAATCGCTTCTGAAAATGCACGCTTTGGCCAAACAGGTCCTAAAGTAGGGAGTTTCGATGCTGGATTTGGCTCTAACTACCTTGCCCGACATGTCGGTCAAAAGAAAGCTAGAGAGATCTGGTTCCGTTGCGAGCAATATACTGCGGAAGAATCTGAAAAAATGGGCATGGTCAACAAGGTCGTCCCTTTGGCTCAGCTAGAAGACGAAACGGTACGCTGGTGTGAGACCATCATGAAGCGAAGTCCGATGGCACTCCGTATGCTTAAACGCGGACTCAATGCCGAACTTGATGGACAGCATGGTATGATGGAATTCGCTGGAGATGCTACAATGATGTACTATCTCATGGAAGAAGCACAGGAAGGCAAAAACGCATTTCTTGAAAAAAGAGATCCGGATTTCGACAAGTTTCCTAAGTTTCCTTAAGCAATAATATGCATTACGATAGAGAAATTTATAGCGCTGTGGGAGAACTCGCTTATGTCATCACCAAAGCTGATGGCTTACAGTCTGAGGAAAGAAGAGAATTTATCGAGTTGATAGAAGAAGAACTGGGGAGCAATGGACTTGCTGCAACTAGTCGATTCGAACTACTAGATGAAATCACCAACCCTACACTGGAAGAAGCATACAATGCAGCTATGATGAAACTTCGTCAGGTCAAAGTTCAGGTCGATGAGCCTATCAAAAACAAAATATTGGAGATACTCAAAAAAGTTGCTCTATCATATAAGGGCATCAATCAGGTAGAAGAATTTGTTTTGGGTAGAATCAAGCAAGATCTAAAACGACTGTAGTCAATGATCTCGAAGCTTAAAGAATCTTACCAAAAGTACAAACCCTATATCAGGATAGATGCAGTGATGTATCTCGTACTCATTCTCTTGATTATCCTGTATTTCATTTTTGCGAGTTAGTCTTTATGATCTTCACTGAAATTTATTTATTGCCAATCACAATATTCTTGATTGTCAAACGATGACAATATATTGATAGTAATATCGATCTCAAACTATAAAAAAGAATTCCACTTATGTCTAAGTCGCCTAAAAATAAAATAACCATAGCTCACGTATTTAAGACCATCATCTGGCCTAGAAAAAAGCTACTATTCATCGGACTTATTTTGATCGTAATCAGTAGATTGGCTAGTCTCGTACTTCCACTTGCCACGAAAAACTTGATGGATGATGTCATTGCCAATGGAGATATGGAAATGCTCAAAACCATTATACTATACGTAGTTGGAGCTATTTTCGCACAAGCGATCACTTCCTTCTTACTTACCCAGCTTCTCAGTGTAGAGGCGCAACACCTGATTGCACAACTGCGTGTCAAAGTACAACAACACATCATCAAACTGCCGATTAGCTTCTTCGACAATCAAAAGTCAGGTGCATTAGTATCAAGAATCATGAGCGATGTAGAAGGTGTCAGAAACCTTGTAGGAACTGGTCTAGTCCAGCTATTTGGGGGCACACTCACGGCTATCATCTCGTTAGTCTTATTGATCAGAATCAATCCTATGATGACACTTTATGTGTTAGTGCCTGTCGCTATTTTTGGCGTCATTTCGATGAAGGCCTTCGGTTATATTAGACCAATATTCAGAAAACGAGGAGAAATCAATGCCGAGGTTACCGGTAGATTGACGGAAACACTTAATGGTATTCGAGTGATCAAAGGCTTCAACGCAGAAGCGCAAGAAATCAAAACTTTTGACACCGGAGTCATGCGTCTTTATGAAAATGTCAAAAAGAGTTTGATCTCAACGAGTATTGTCACTAGTTCTGCCACACTATTACTCGGATTGGCCAGTGCAGGCATCATGGGGATAGGAGGATATTTGATCATGCAAGGTGAGATGACTTTTGGGGAATTCTTATCCTTTACCTTACTACTTGGCTTTATGATCGCTCCGATAGTACAAATGAGTAATATTGGAAGTCAAATGACTGAAGCTTTTGCTGGACTGGATCGTACAGAAGAGATCATGAACATGACTCCAGAGAGTGATGAGGAGGCTCGTACGGTTAATCTTAAGAAAGCAACTGGAGATTTGAAATTTGAGGATGTATCATTTGCTTATGAAGAACAAAAAGAAGTATTACATGGCATCAATTTCGATGCCCCATCTGGCAGTGTGACAGCACTCGTGGGTACTTCGGGATCTGGTAAATCAACCATCGCTGGGCTGACAGCTTCGTTCCTCAACCCGACTGCTGGAAAGATCACTATTGATGGAGTGGATCTTCAGAGTGTGACGCTAGATAGTTATAGAAGTCAACTAGGAGTCGTCTTGCAAGATGACTTCCTTTTTGAAGGTACTATCAAAGAAAACATAATCTTCCCGAGACCAAATGCTACGGAAGAGCAAATACAGGATGCCGTGAAAGCAGCACATGTTCACGAGTTCACAGATCGATTTGACGAGGGGTTAGATACATTGATTGGTGAGCGCGGAGTAAAACTATCAGGTGGTCAACGCCAAAGAATAGCTATCGCCAGAGCGATCTTAGCTGATCCTAGAATATTGATTCTAGATGAGGCGACTTCCAACCTTGATACTGAAAGCGAAGCACTAATCCAAGAGAGTCTTAAAGAGCTGATGCGTGGTAGAACAACTCTTGTCATCGCCCACAGACTCAGTACCATTCGTCAGGCCAGTCAAATCTTGGTGATTGAAGAAGGAAAAATTGCTGAACAAGGGAACCATGATCAGTTGATTGACAAAAAAGGTAGATACTTTGAGCTGTTTACTTACCAGTCGAGGATATAGAAGATTAGTTGATGGTTGTTAGTGTGATGTAGATAGCTTGTGGACTTGCAACAAAAAACTGGATAAATAGTTAAGCGCATTTTGAATAATTGATTTTCCCATATTGTTCGGGTGTTTTGTACCCGAGGTATGAATGTATTCTTTTTCTGTTGTACCA
>JAWUWD010000051.1:0-22189 GCA_034112085.1 Cyclobacteriaceae bacterium | reverse complement strand
TCCCACTAACTCTTCTAGAGTCTCCTCTGGATCAATTTGTAATAGGGCCTTATCAATAATCTTGCGAATGGCAATCAAGCTCAAAACTTGGCGATCCTTATCATCCTTGATCAGGTCTCCTTTTTCAATTAGATGCTTGGTGTATAAAGAGTGCTTCTCAAAGAAAGTACTTGTGCTATAAGCAATGGCTGAAACCATCATCAGTGGTACAAACAATTCATATCCACTTGTAATCTCTGCAATCAAAAACATAGCGGTCAATGGCGCATGCAGTACCCCACTCATCACGCCACACATTCCCACTAATATAAAATTACTGGTACTCATATCTGTTCCAAAAAACAAATTCAACCCCGCGGAAAATAAAAACCCGAGGACCCCTCCAATAAATAGAGATGGTGCGAATATTCCACCACTTCCACCTGCTCCGATAGTTATTGCTGACGCTACTGGCTTTACCAAAAGCACTCCTAGAAGAAAGATGACAACGAATACTGGATTTTTTATTTCAGAAAAAAACAAACTATTATAGAGAGACTCGGTACTGTTACCATCCAGCAGCAACTTAATAGTATCGTACCCTTCTCCATATATTGGTGGGAAAATGAATATAATCAGCCCCAAAGAAAGTCCTCCGATAATTGTTTTAAGAAACCCATTGGATACACCAGCAATCAATCCCTCCACTTTATGAGTTACACGAGTAAAATAAACAGAGATCACTCCACACAGAAGTCCAAGTAATACATAATATGGTGTGTCTCCTGCTGTAAAACTATCTCTTAACTTAAATGAGAAAAGTACATCATCTCCAAGTAATGAAAGAGAGACCAAAGACGCGGTCACTGAAGAAATCAAAACTGGAATAAAACCAGCTAACGTTACTTCTGACAATATGATTTCTAAACTAAAAATAGCCCCAGCTACTGGGGAGTTAAATATAGCTGCGATTGCCCCGGAGGCACCGCAACCGATTAGAATTGTACGCTTCTTATAGTTCAAGTGCATGGCTCGAGCTATGTTAGAGCCGATAGCAGAACCTGTGACCACTATAGGAGCCTCCAATCCAACTGATCCACCAAAACCAACGGTCAATGCACTAGTGATCATTCGCGAGAATGTCTTCGTTTTTGTAATGATGCTAGACTTCTTTGAAATAGAGTATAATACCGAGGTTATCCCATGACCCAAGGACTCTTTCAGCAAGTATTTGGCAACTAAGTAAGTTAGGAGTATACCTACAAATGGATAGCTTAGGTAAAGGTAATTTGCATTTTTTATCGAAAAATCCTGTGTAAGGAACTGTTGTAAGGCATGAACTGTTTCCTTCAACGTAACAGCTGCAAACCCGGCTACTATGCCTATCACCCCAGCTATGATCAAGACAAATGTTTTGTCATTGACATATTTGAGACGCCAAATAAGTAGCTTTACTAGTATGCCTTCCGTTTTCAATTGAGATCTGTTTTTTAGAACTGATGCAAATGTAAATATCTCATCCGGTTAGCCACCTCTTTTAGTTAAACTTTAATAATGATGTCATTCAATTTTCTCAAAGCAAAGAAACTTGTCTATACATACAAGACCTCAATAAGTCATACGAATTCAATCATGGGTTATTGGGTCTTGAAGAAATAGACAGAGCTGAAGATAGGCACATATTATTTCGAGCTGGAAGCTCCGTTCTTCTATGTTTTATGGCACAAGTTTCAAAAATCAAGACTTCTTCCTCCGGCTCATTATGCAAACGTTAAACAACATTTTGCTTTTGAAGTAGAACTGAGTACATACACTACAACGAAAGAGAAAATAATGGAACTAGGAATTGAGGTCATAGATGAGCTTGTCTGGAAGAATGGACTAGAATCGTTTTATTTCAACTATCCAGATGGTCATGTACTGGAAGTCGTTCCCAAAGGGGGTTGGGCATAAAAAAACCCTGAGGAGTCAAGCTTCTCAAGGTTCGTTTCTATTAGCGTGAAGCTACCTTATCTTTATATTTTCTTATTTGTCTTCTTAATGCTTCTGTTGCCGTATCTGTAGCTTCTTCAAATGTTTTGGCTCCCTCTTTGGCAAAGAATTGATTCCCGGGTAAGTTGAGTTTGATTTCAATAGTCTTATTTTCTATTCCTTCATTATTCACTTTTAAAAAAACCTCCCCGTCCACCATTCCTTCATAAAATGTTTCAAGTTTGTCAACCTTTTTTTGAATGAAATCGAGCAGTTTGGGGTCCGCATCGAAATGAATTGAGTGCATTTGTAACTTCATATGTCTCTATATTTAAAGGTTAAAAATTTATTATGCTTTTGGATGCGCCTGGTCAAAGACCTTCTTGAGCTTCTCCATTGTGTTGTGTGTATAAACTTGTGTTGCAGCCAAGCTAGTGTGTCCCAGTAGTTCTTTTACCGCATTCAACTCTGCACCATTATTGAGCATATGGGTAGCATATGTATGGCGCAGTACATGCGGGCTCTTCTTGTCTATATTGGTGTTGGCAAAATATCTCTTAGTGAGACGTTGTACGAACATAGGATAAAGCTGTTTTCCGCCATCAGTCACTAACAAATAATCATGTTCTGCGGCCGCAATTTCCTTTTTTTTCATAACTACGTATTCTTCAATCACCTGATGTAGGTTTTTTGAAAACGGAATTATTCGTTCTTTGTTTCTTTTTCCTAATACTTTTATTGTGTGCTGATGATTATTGATGTCACCGTGCTTGATATTAATCAGCTCAGAAAGTCTAACACCGGTGCCATAAAGTAGTTCAATTATTAATGAATCTCTCTTAGTGGTGTGAGAAGCTATAATCTCTCGGTTATCAAGTAATGTGTTCATTTCACCTTCATCCACAAAATGCGGAATCCTCCTAGGTGTCTTCAATGTTTTTAGCTTCCAGGTTGGGTCTTTTGCAATATGATCGTGCTTAAGGAGGTACTTGTAGTAACTCCGCAAAGATGCCATTTTACGATTGATTGACGTAGGTTGAATTTTGCTTTCTGATAATTCAACAATCCATGCTCTTAATATGCCATGGTTGGCATCCTTGAGATCAGCATCAAAATTATTAAGTGAGAAAGATCTGAATTGTTTAAGATCATTTCGATACGAGGTTACAGTATGCTTACTATATCTTCTTTCGTATTCGAGGTATTTGAGGAAGGAATTAATCATTAAGTCAGTACTACGATGTTCACTATCGTAGTACTAACTTATGAAATTCTATATAGAATTAACAGGGGATTAGTAATTATCTTTAGCGTACATTTTTTGCTTGTATGCAGCCTTGATTCTTATCGCTCTGTTCGCTACTGATGGTTTTTCGTAAGCTGTTCTAGCTCTTAGTTCCTTCAATACACCTGTCTTTTCGAATTTTTTCTTGAACCTTTTTAAAGCTCTTTCTATTGATTCGTTCTCTTTTACGTTGATTATAATCATTGGGAAACACCTCCTTCCACCCGGGAATTATTTTAGCCTGCAAAGGTAATAAAAAAATAACTACTTCAAAATCGCTCTTGAAATAACTAGTTTTTGTATTTCAGAAGTTCCTTCACCTATTGTACAAAGTTTAGAATCTCTATAGAATTTTTCTACCGGATAGTCTTTTAAGTATCCATATCCCCCAAATATCTGAACAGCATCTGTTGACACCTCCACAGCTATTTCAGAAGAATAATACTTGGCCATGGCCGACTCTTTATTAATACTCAGCCCTTGATTTTTCATGTCTGCGGACCTATTGATCAACAACCTCGAGGCTTCTACTTTAGTTGCCATTTCTGCCAACTTAAAAGAGATTCCTTGAAACTTAGAGATTGGTTGATTGAACTGGTGTCTCTCTTTAGAGTAATTTATAGCAGCTTCCAAAGCTCCTTCTGCGATACCTTGTCCTAAAGCAGCAATCGAAATTCTACCACCATCTAATATTTTCAATGCTTGAATAAAGCCTTCACCTACTTTCCCGAGCACATTTTCTTTAGGCACACGACAATCCTCAAAGATCATTTCTGTAGTCTCAGATGCACGCATTCCTAATTTATTTTCTTTCCTTCCTTTTTTGAACCCAGGAGTTCCTCTTTCTACAACAATGGCAGTCATTGCATGTGAATCTCCGACTTCTCCAGTTCTTGTCATCACCACTGCGATATCTCCAGAATTCCCATGAGTGATGAAGTTCTTGGCTCCATTGATTACATAGTCATCACCATCTTCTACCGCGACAGTCTTCATATTACCTGCGTCCGAGCCTGTATTCGGCTCAGTGAGACCCCATGCTCCAATCCACTCTGCAGAAGCTAGTTTAGGCAACCATTTTTTCTTTTGCTCTTCATTACCGAACTGTAATATATGTCCAGTACAAAGGGAGTTATGAGCTGCTACAGAAAGCCCTATTGAACTATCTATTTTTGAAATCTCTACAATTGCGGTTACATATTCGTGATACCCAAATCCAGATCCTCCATATTCTTGAGGAACCAAAACGCCCATCAATCCAAGTTTACCAAGCTTCTTAAACACCTCAACTGGGAATTCTTGAGATTCATCCCACTCCATCATTTTTGGTCTAATTTCCTTCTCTGCGAAATCCTTGATCATTTGAGCGATCATGACCTGATTTTCATTCAATCCAAAATCCATACTTCATCTATTAATTAGTGGTTATTCATTTTTGACATGGCAAAAGTACGAATATACTTCCACTACCCAAACGAATGTTAGTTTGGATAGCGGATATTAACTAAAAAAATTGAGTATGTGTACGCTAATTGTGCATTGGTAATTTTGAAAACCTACAGATAAATCGTATTATAGGTAGCTCTTATATTCAACCATTAATAATGATCATATGAAGATTTATAAGAGTCTCTTGCTATCTCAAAAACGGTCTTATGTTAATACGTTTTAGTGTATCTCATATATAATTTTTAAAAAAAGAACCCTTAGCGGCATGGTGAACAATATGATGATATATTTAATAGTAGCTAGCGCATTTTTGTATGGTGGAAAGCTAAAAATAGTAGGCAGTGAATTCAGAGAAGAGATCTCGAATGAAGCTTCTGGAAAGGTGATAATGACATTCAATATCGATGTTCGAAGCAGTACGAATAAGAAAATTCACATAGTATCTATTTGGGTGAAAAACACAAAGGCGGATTGGAAGATAATCGATGGTAAAAGCAATTTAATGAAACTCATATCTGACAAAAGCACTTACACGCTTAAAGGTCGAATAAGTGTTTCACAAGGAAAAACTAAAGAGGGTCAACTAGTCGAATCAATGGGAAATTACCTCGAAGATGTCGTGATTTCCTATAAAGTAGGTAACTCGAAATCCACCAAATACCTAAAGATCGATAAAATTGATAATTTAAAACAAATCCGTAAATAGTAGCTCGCTACTCGTTATAGAGAACTTGTAACAACGTCTGACCTACCGCCTTGAGCGTCCTTCTGTCAATGATCTCCATATTATCTTTCAAGGTGTGGTGATAGTCCCCAAAATAGCCAACCACTGGATCAAAGTGGATAATATCAATCATCGGAATTTTAGCTGTTTGATTTACATAAAGGTGATCATCATCAATAGCTCCTTCAAGCTGAGAGATAAAATAACCGCTATAGCCAATTTGATCAGCAGTTCCCCATACCTTCTTCACTATTTTAGGTGCATATTTGTTTGAATATCCTTCTATGCGAAACTGTGATCCTTTAGCGCCTACCATATCTAACAGTATTCCATAATAAGCAGTGTACCCCCCTTTGTTCTTAGACCAATACTGCGAGCCAAGCGCCCACCACGATTCTAAATGACTTGGTGTTGCCCTTCTAGCTCGTTCATACTCTTTTTCACCCCAATCCTCACCGTCAAAAAACATAATATCTACACCAACATTGGGATTTTCCCTCCCTACAACTCTTGCAATTTCCAACAATACACCCACACCACTAGCTCCATCGTTAGCTCCATCAGCTACCCCTGAAGGGTTATCAACATCTTTATCAGAATATGGCCGAGTATCCCAGTGAGCTGCGAGTAATATTCGTTTCTTTGCCTCCACATTGAATTGTCCCATAATATTTCTTAGTGACAATTTCTCTCCATCAAATGTGGTCTCTTCAAAAGACTGTACTTTGACAGTACCTCCAACAGCCTCAAGTTGACTAATTAGATAATCTCCAGCGAATCCATGCGCAGCTGTATTAGGCACTCTTGGACCAAAATCAACTTGCCTTTGTATATAAGCGAATGCGCTGTCTTCATTGAAATTTGGAGCACTTACAACAGGCTTCTCTATTCTTATATTCCTATCCTTATTATTATCTCCACACCCTGACAGAATAAGTGCAAATAGAATTGCCAAGGCCGAAGGCCTCGCTATTATGTTTTCAAATCTTCTCATTATCAAATTAAGTTATTCTTCATATGCCCAATCTACTTTATCCTTCATGTCTTTCAGGATAATTCTATTGGACTTAAGTGTTGCTCTGATCTCATCAACCTTATCATACTGCTTGTTGAACTTCGCTTGTTTGTAAATATCGATCAATGACTCGATCAACAAATTTGGTAATGCCGTTTGCTCTTCCAAAATTCCCAAGACATCCTCCACAAATGTGACATATGTCTTTATCATGTCTTGGAATACTTGCCCTCCTAACAGACTTGCAGATAACCCTCCTGTATATATTGAGTTGATTTTTTTCAAGAGATTAAATAAATGAGCAATCGTTTGAGCAGTATTAAAGTCATCATTCATTGCGCTTGAGCAATTAGCAATAATTTGATTAACCTGATCAATTTGTTTTTGATCTATTGCAACAGAGGTATCTTCCGAATAAACCAACCCTTTCGCTATTCTTAGCCCATTGATCAGTTTCTTATACCCTTTCTGCGCAGCCTTCAGAGCGTCATTAGAAAAATCTAACGTACTCGAATAATGAGATTGCAACATGAAAAACCTTACAGTCATTGCGCTGTATGCTTGATCTAATAATTTATGCTCTCCAGACAGTAATTCTCTAGGTAAAAACGAGTTGTTCAATGACTTGCTCATCTTTTGTCCATTGACCGTGAGCATATTAGTGTGCAACCAATACTTCACAGGGTCTTTACCGTGTGCACCGACAGCTTGGGCGATTTCACACTCATGATGAGGAAATTTCAAGTCCATTCCTCCTCCATGAATATCGAATCTGTCCCCCAGATACTTAGTACTCATTACTGTACACTCAAGATGCCATCCAGGAAATCCGACCCCCCAAGGAGAAGGCCACCTCATTATATGCTCATCAGATGCTTTCTTCCATAAAGCAAAATCCACCTTATTGCGTTTTTCACTTTGGGCGTCCAAAGCGCGTTCGCTTGCCAACAACTCTTCCAACACCCTACCAGATAACTTTCCATAGTTATGGTCTTTATCATATTTATTGACATCAAAATAGACTGATCCATTGACTTCATATGCCAAACCCTTATCTATTAGAGTCTTAACCATTTCTATTTGTTCTACTATATGTCCAGTAGCCGTTGGCTCTACACTTGTAGGAAGGAAGTTAAACAGATCCAATACTTTGTGGAAATCATTGGTGTATCTCTGTACGACCTCCATAGGTTCCAAGTTCTCTAGTTTTGCCTTCTTAGCGATCTTATCCTCTCCCTCATCCGCATCATTGACCAAGTGTCCTACGTCAGTTATGTTCCGTACATACCTGACATTATAACCCAGATGCAGCAGATATCGATAAATCACATCGAAACTCATGAATGTTCTCACATTGCCAAGGTGAACATCACTATAGACGGTAGGCCCACAAACATACATCCCCACATGAGGTGCGCTGATGGGTTCGAAAACTTCTTTCTTCCGAGATAGTGTATTGAACACTCTTAATTTGTCTATCATGGTTACAAAAGTAATAAAATCAACTTCGAAAAATTCAGAATTTTTAAGTCGTTATAATTACGCAGATGAATTTTTATAGTTTATACTCACATCATCTATTTGTTTTTTGCCCTACAATCCTTACTTTTGCAAAGAAATAAGGTATGTTTTGAATATCGAGGGGACATAAAGTCCCCTCTTTTTGTATAAATCATTATGTTAAAAGAGCAAATAGTACGTCTAGTCAACGAAAATATAGAGAGTGATCAGCACTTTCTGGTGGACGTTGTTATCTCTGGCAACAATGGCCCTAAGAAAGTCCTAATCCTACTTGATGGAGATGATGGCATCAACATAGATGACTGTGCTAAGGTAAGTCGTAAGGTTGGTCTTATTGTCGAAGAAGAGGGAATTATAGAAGAGGCATATCGTCTAGAAGTGTCTTCTCCTGGGCTGGACCATCCGATTGTGATGTTACGCCAATATCTGAAGAACATAGGTAGGCACGTCAGAGTTACTACGTTAGAAGAACAAAAACATGAAGGTGTGCTTGTTGAAGCTAATGAAAAAGAAGTAATCATTGAAGAAGAAGAGGGTAAGGGCAGTAAGAAGGTTTTTACTGAACAATCTTTCGCGTTTGATTCGATCAAAAAAACAGAAATACTAGTGAAATTTTAATAACAATATCTCATTAATAGGATATCTAATTTAACACCATGGAAAGCATAAATTTAATTGAGTCGTTTGCGGATTTTGCAGGTCAAAAGAATATTGACAGACCTACTATGATCCGTATTTTGGAAGATGTATTCAGAACTATGATCCGTAAGAAATACGAAACGGATGACAATTTTGATATTATCATCAATGCTGACAAGGGAGATTTAGAGATTTGGAGATTTCGTGGAATTGTCGATGACAACTCTGAAGATATTTGGGACCATGACAAGATAAGCTTGACAGAAGCTAGGAAAATAGAGCCTGATTTCGAAATTGATGAAGAAGTAGCTGAAGAGATTAAATTAATTGACTTTGGAAGAAGAGCCGTAATGACAGCTCGTCAGACATTGATACAGAAGGTAAAAGATCTTGAAAAGGATATCCTTTACCAAAAATATAAAGACCTAGTTGGCGAAATCATCAGTGCTGAGGTTTACCAAATATTGGGTAGAGAGGTATTATTGATTGATAATGACGGTAATGAGATTGCTATTCCAAAGAGTGAACAAATTTCAAAAGACCGATTTAGAAAAGGAGAAACTGTAAGAGCAATAGTTGACCGCGTGGACATGTTCAATGGTAGTCCAAAAATTATTCTTTCCAGAACCTCACCAGTGTTCTTAGAGAGACTTTTTGAAAGTGAAGTTCCTGAAGTCTATGACGGGCTGATCACAATCAAAAATGTAGTGAGAGAGCCAGGTGAAAGAGCTAAAGTAGCTGTAGAATCCTATGATGACAGAATCGACCCAGTAGGAGCGTGTGTTGGAATGAAAGGATCTAGAATTCATAGCATAGTTAGAGAGCTACAAAATGAAAACATTGATGTCATCAACTTTACTGATAACATGGAGCTATTCATCGCTAGAGCATTGAGCCCTGCGAAGATTGTGAGCATGAAAATCGCAGAGGATGGCAGAGTCTCAGTATTCTTGAAGCCTGATCAAGTATCGTTGGCCATCGGTAGAGGAGGACAAAACATCAAGCTAGCGAGTAAGTTGGTCGGTCATGAAATAGATGTGTTTAGAGAACTAGCTGGCATAGAAGATGAGGATGTTAGTTTGGATGAATTCTCTGATGAAATCGATAGCTGGGTAATTGATGAGCTCAAACGTGTTGGATTGGATACTGCGAAAAGTGTATTGACGCTGGGCAGAGAAGATTTGGCAGTTCGTGCAGACTTAGAAGAAGAAACAATAGAAGGTGTCTTCACAGTATTACAAAAAGAATTTGAATAAAATAAGTATCGTTTCTTAAACAGTACTTTAGTCGCAAGACAAATTTTTTAAAATCACAAAAAAAGGGGATATTTGAGCATGTCAGAAGAAAAAATGATGAGGTTGAGCCAAGTGGCAAGAAAACTCAATGTTGGTAGGAATACCATCGTTGAATACCTTGCGGGTAAAGACATAGAAATAGACAGCAGTCCTAACGCCAAAATATCTGGTGAACAATATGGTATGCTCGCACGTGAGTTTGCTGATTCTGCACATGACAAAGAGGAGGCTTCCAGTCTTACTATTGGCACAAAAATGTCAGAGGAAGCTATGGAGCCAGTAATCGCCCCTAGAAAAGAAGAAGAGGAACGCGTTCTGATCAAAAACATGTCCGTAGAGGAACCTGCTGCTGCACCTGTAGAGCAGGCAAAACCTACTGTAGATGAAAACAAAGTCAAAACCGAAGCTCCTAAGCTCCAAGGAATTAAAGTTCTGGGAAAAATCGATATAGATGGTAAAAAATCCCCTAAGCCAACTATTGAAGAGAAGCCTGTTGATACACCGATAAAGAAAGAAGAGCCCAAAGTAGAGGAAACTCCAAAAGCTGCTCCAGAAGTTGTTAAGGTATCTGAACCTACGAAAACAGAAGAAAAACCTGTTCAAGAGAAACTTGTTGAGGAGAAAGCTCCAGTGCCAACCCCAGCTCCTGAAAAACCTGTTGTAGAGAAGACTCCTGCTGCTCAAGTAGCTCCTGTCGAAGCAGTAAAAAAAGCAGAAGAAAAACCTAGTACGCCTGCTCCTTCTGAAGAGGGAAAAGTGATTGAAGCGAAAGCTGATAAACTGAAAGGGCTTAAAGTAATTGGGAAAATAGAATTACCGAAAGACACTAGAAAAGACAGACCTAAACCGGTTGCCTCATCTGATCAAAGCGGGGATAAGAAAAAGCGTCCTAGAAAACGTATTGTAAAGCCTGGACAACCGTCTGGTGGTGGTGGAGTTGGAAGACCCGGTGGAGGTGTTGGAAGACCTGGTGGTGGAGTTGGAAGACCTGCTTTCCAAAAGGGTGGAGCAAAGCGCCCTAGAGTACAGAAAGAAGAACCTAGTGAAAAAGATATCCAAGATCAGATTAAGGCAACTCTTGCCAAGCTGAGTGGAGGAACCAATAAAAGAGGTGGCGCCAAATACAGAAAAGAAAAACGATCAGCATTTGCTGAAGCCCGTGAAGAGCAGATAATACAAGAGAAAGAAGAGTCCAAAATCCTGAAAGTAACAGAGTTCATTTCTGCTAATGACCTTGCCTCTCTTATGGATGTGTCTGTAAATGATGTGATTTCAGCATGTATGGGACTAGGTATGTTTGTCTCTATCAATCAACGATTAGACGCTGAATCTATCACTGTAATTTCAGATGAGTTTGGATTCAATGTTGCCTTCACTTCTTCGGAAGAGGACTTGGAAATCGAAGTAAGCGAAGACAAAACAGAAGATTTACAAAATCGCGCGCCAATTGTGACAATTATGGGTCACGTAGATCATGGTAAAACATCTTTACTTGATTATATCCGTGAATCCAAGATCACTGAAGGTGAATCTGGGGGTATTACTCAGCACATTGGTGCTTATGACGTAACGACAGAAAGTGGTCAAAAAATTGCATTCCTAGATACGCCTGGTCACGAAGCTTTTACAGCGATGCGTGCTCGTGGTGCTAAAGTAACAGATATAGTGATCATCGTGGTCGCTGCGGATGATGGTGTGATGCCTCAAACAAAAGAAGCGATCAACCATGCACAAGTCGCAGGTGTACCGATCGTAATTGCGATCAACAAAATGGATAGAGAAGGAGCCAACCCTGACAAAATCAAGGAAGCACTTTCTAAGGAAAACATATTAGTAGAAGAATGGGGTGGTAAATACCAGTGTCAAGAGATCTCTGCCAAAACAGGACAAGGAATTGACGAATTGTTGGAGAAAGTACTACTCGAGTCTGAACTATTAGAATTGACTTCTAATCCCGACAAAAAATCAGATGGTACGGTTATAGAAGCTACACTTGATAAAGGACGTGGATATGTGACTACCATTCTTGTTCAAAACGGAACATTAAAAGTGGGAGATATTCTTCTTGCAGGATCTCACTTCGGTAGAGTTAAGGCGATGTTCGATCACAAAGGAGGGAAAGTATTAGAAGCTGGACCATCAACACCAGTACAAATGCTTGGTCTAGATGGAGCCCCACAAGCGGGTGATAAGTTCAACGTGATGGACTCTGATAGAGAGGCTAGAGAGATTTCTACGAAGAGAGAGCAAATCCAAAGAGAGCAAAGTATCCGTACTAAGAAACATATCACACTTGACGAAATCGGTAGACGTCTTGCTATCGGAAGCTTTAAAGAGCTTAATGTGATTGTGAAAGGTGATGTGGATGGATCTATCGAAGCATTATCTGATTCGTTATTGAAATTATCAACTGATGAAGTTCAAGTGAATATCATTCACAAAGCTGTTGGGCAAATATCTGAATCGGATGTACTGCTAGCAACTGCTTCTGATGCCGTCATAGTTGGTTTCCAAGTGAGACCATCAATAAGTGCCAAACGAATCGCTGAAAACGAAGAAATCGAAATCAGACTATACTCTATCATATACGATGCGATCAATGATGTGAAAGATGCCATGGAAGGTATGCTTGCTCCTGTAGTTGAAGAAGTAATCGTTGGAAACGTACAGGTAAGAGAAGTCTTCAAAATCACTAAAGTCGGTACTGTAGCAGGTTGTATGGTAATCGATGGTAATGTGAAACGTAATAATCCAATCAGACTCATCAGAGATGGTATCGTAGTTTATACTGGTCAAATGGGCCAGTTGAAACGATTCAAAGAAGATGTGATGGAAGTCAAGAAAGGATACGAATGTGGGCTAAGTATCAAAGGTTTCAACGACATCAAGGAAGATGATGTAATTGAAAGTTATGAAGAAAGAGAAGTGAAGCGTAAGCTTTAAAAGCTCAAACTATAAAATACGAAAGCCCAAACATCATAGATGTTTGGGCTTTCTTGTTAACTGTTGATTTTCATTACAATTACTTCAGAAGTAAGTCTATAGCTGAGTTAGGTCAGACTTAGTATGTTGAATTTACTTTGCCCACAAACCCTCATTTTTTACTTTGTGAAAGCTTACCTGGCTTTTAAGACCAATAAGAATTGTGGACAACTTAAAAAAGACATAACCGCAATATTACAGCTTCAAGCTAAAGACTAATCGCTACTTACCAGTTATCTATACCTTCTGTTCTTACTCTTTTTACGCCTCTTCTTATTCCGCTTGAAGTTTTGCTTTCTTCTTTTGTTGGTATTCATCCCCTTGTGCTTAACGGATTTGAGTTTTTTGCCTTGGCTGTAGCGCTTATTAGGAGAAAACTTCTCCATTTTCTTGCTCCGTTTATGAGAGCTTTTTGGGCCTTTTACCCCTGCTCTTTTACGCGCACTGCTACTATTAGATAACGTTTTCTTCCTGAAGGCTATGGCATTTTTATAACTACTCTTAAATCGGTCTTGATAGGTGATATTGTTAAAGTCATATCTCAAGGTGATTTCACTACTCGCACCGAGATCACTTCCTATATTATTATTAACCAACTCATAGGAGTATCCGAGTAAAAGCTTTTTATTGATTTGGAATCCAGCTGTGACATTGATGATGTCGCCTTTTCTTAGTGCGGCTCCTACAAGGATCATGTTATTATAAGTGTAGTAGAGGCCTGCTTCCCAGATATTGTTTAACTCTGACAACTTTCGAAAAGTGAATGTAGGCTCTAGTATATCCAACCCATTGCGGAATGGGATCAAACCAGCAACATATCCAGAATAAAACTCTGATAGCAGATCTGCATCCTGTGTAATCTCTAGACTAGATGCTAATCGATTAACCGCGATCCCTGCTTTGAAGTACTTATGGCTATAGTTTACTCCAAATGAAAAATCCATCCCACTTTCAGTATCCAATTGCGGTTCTATCCCACCTTCAAAATTCAATTTCTTAACATCAAATCCGAGACGATTATACTCCACTGAAACACCCATAGACAAAGTGTTGGATCCCCCCAAAGGCAAGTGATAAGCAAATGCTCCTGATGTATATATGTTATTGGCTATTCCGGCTTGCTCACTGTAAAAGTTGGCACCCACACCAAACTTGTGATCTTTGATAGGTGTATGAAGGCTAAAAAAATTGTTAGTTGGTGATCCGCTTACACCGGTAAAGCTTTTCCGATGAGCGAAAGTAATCGAGCCAAAAGTATGACCAGCAAGTGCTGGGTTATAAATGAATGAATTGGTTAATTTTTGGCTAAAAAGCGGAATATCTTGGGCGTGAACAAAAACACTCATGGTAAATAATACCATGAGCAAGGTGTAACGAAGGCCTATTCGTGAGGTCTTATCCAATTTCTATTTTATAACGCTAACAGTTTGTTTGATAGTTTCTCCATTATCGAATTTCAATATACAGATATAATTTCCGGGAGACAAAAATGAGAAATCCTCTCCTTCAGCACTAGTTGAAGTAGGACTCAAGTAGTTGACCTTAGAATACACTGCAACTCCATACCGGTCTACTATCATGATTTCATTGTCTGGGAAAAAATTCAGATTGTCTATTACCAGATAGTCGTTGACATTGTCACCATTGGGTGTTATGAGGTTGTGAACAACAACGGGGGCAGTAGCGCTTGTTTTTCCTGCAAAATAATGACCAACTCCTGCCAATTCTTTGGAAGTAATCATCGGATCAGTATTGGAGGCTCCATCTGCGCTTACGTTATCTAAATTCCTAGTTGTTCCATCCTGATCTTTGTAGAGCACAACTGGCTTATATTTTTCATCGCCAAATTGATCTTTATCTAAGTCTGTTAAGGGTATCATGATATTTGCTGCACTGAATTCTCCCGAAGACAAAAAAACTTCCCAGTTCCAATTCGTTGAATAAACACTGACTTGATCAGGCTTTTCTGCAATGGTTCCTATACTTTCTTTATTCGCATCTACTCCCAATACGAGATCTGCTCCAGCGATATTTTCGAGTGTAACAGGGGTGTATATTCCCTCACTTCCAATCGGAAATGTTGCATTATTACTTTCTCCAACATTGACCAGCAATCCTCCCTCCACATATGAGTCAGCACTATGACCATCTAGAACTACACCCGGTGCACTTAGTACTAGTGCGCTCTGATCTGAAATGTAAAGGATTCCATTTGATAACTCTAGGGCAGTACTCACCTCAAAATCTCCAACGAGTGTCTTGATACTACCGCCACCAATAAACAGTTGGTGAAAAACTACTGGACTATTTGCGCTGTTAACAACTTGTTGATTATCGCCCTCCAAGGACAAGGACAACTGTCCAAAAGTATGCTCTTTAGAACCCAGCGATATATTTCCGTCAGTAGAAATGACTATCTGAGTATCTCCAGCTGTCGACAACGCTGTGCTCCCACCAATCGTCAGCTGCGCAAAAACGGAGCTTGAAATCAGTAGTGAGAATATTGTGATGGTAACGCTTTTCATATTAACAAGTAAGTTACAATTTTTATTAAAAAAGACTAGATCTTCCTTCTTCAATTTGAATTACTCCTTTTTCTCGGTTGAATTTTTAGCTTCAATGCCCAACATCAACTGCACCTCTTTCATTATTTCAGCTTTTAGTAATTCTCTTTCCGTGGTTGATAGTGAACTGGTTGTTGAAGTAGATTTTATAGCTTCCAATTCTTTTGTCAAGGAAATGTTTTTTTCTTTTAACGAATCAATTTGATCCGCCAACTCCTTGATCGCATTAATCTGCGCATAATTAATCGCATTGAAATTAAAATTCAGAAGATCAGTTGTAGTTTCATCATCTTCGTTAATCTTAGCTTCAAAAGTACTAACAGTATATGGCGCAATTTTTTGCAAATCTTGAGCAATAATTCCTACTTGGCGTTCTCCTTTTTCTATCCCTCCTTTTCCATTATAACTAAACCATATAGGATCTATTTTTCTAATCAAATCCAGCCCTCCATCATAATCTCCATGGATATCTTTTAACCGCCTATCACTGGTGTTAGTCCAAGCCGTACCAGAAGTCTTTGCAGCGGAACCATTTACGTAAAATGCATAAGCCTGATCCGTAGGCGTATTTACGGTTACCGTCCCATCTGGCTGCACCATTAATTTGGTAGAGTTATTAATTTGTGCTCTAAATGGCGCCTCTGCTGCTGCCGAATTTATATGAAATTTAGCTGCTGGAGCGGTTGTTCCAATCCCTACATTTCCTTGAATTATTACTCCATCCACTGGTGCAGCGGATGACCCTGAATAAGCTGCGCCAATTGTAACACCGCCTTCAACATCAAGCTTACTCGCTGGAGAAATGGTTCCGATTCCAACTTGATTTGACACTGCAGTAAACACAGGCGTACCAGTTGCACTGCCATTATATATTCTATATGAATCATCAACTCCATTAACTCCAACTATTGCTCGATTTGTTGACCCCTCTCTATATATATCATAAGCATTACTACCACTAGCAGCAGATAAAACTGTATATGCATTTGTGCTTGCATTCGTAAAACTAGCCATTGTTGAACTTGTAGACACTACAGTTAATGGACTACCTGCTGAATTGGTGCCAATCCCCACATTTCCCTCTATTATTGCTCCATTTGTTGGGGCTGTCGTGGATCCAGAGTAGTTGACGCCTATTGCCATTCCTCCTTCGATATCTAGCTTATTTTGTGCAGTTTGCACACTCGTGCCAATTATTACATGAGCATTAGCATTCGTAAAGTAAATATCCTGCGAACTGACAGCTAATTCATCTGTGCCCCAAGAACCTCCCCCTGTTGCAAGCAGCTCATTTGTTCGAATATCCCCAGCCACATCTAATGCATAACTTGCACTGGGTGATGTAGTTCCTATACCCACGCTACCTGATGATCCGTCAATATTGAGCCTTGAAGTCCCATTGGTAAATAAATCTATATCTCTTGTACTTTGGCTTATCAAAGCGGTAGTTGTAGAGGTAGCTTGTAGTCTAGAAGCTAGAGATCCATTATTATAAATGTCCAATAACGTATTACCGGCAACGGTGTTATCGAGTCGCAATGCAGTTGCTGCTGTCCCACTATTCAAAGCTAATGCGTAGCTGGTAGTTGGTGCTGTACCAATTCCTACATTACCACCAAAATGTCCATCTACAGAATGTAGCTCAGACCATCTTTGTGCAACTAGCCCGAGCGACTCAGAATTATCCCCTTCTGGCTTAAAACCAAGTACATTCATCTTGAACTCAGTGATAGGTGCAGTAGCAAAATCATCTGTCCCTCTGGAAAACACTATTTCTCCGTTATCATTTGAAATTCTCCAATCTGTTCCTGAAGTTCTCACAAGCTCAAGACCTGCAGAAGTGCTTCCAGTAGTTACTCTCATGAACGAGTTGCCCGCATCTTGAACCTCTAATTTTGTTGATGGAGAGTTAGTTCCAATGCCTACATTACCTGCTGCATCTATTAACATCCTAGTTGATGCAGAAGTGCCGAATGAAAGACTTCCTGCTTCTCTATTTAATATACTAGCATTCTGAGTACTACTCTGCTGTATCCATAGGCCATCATTATTGGCACTTTGAGTAGCGGATGTAATTTGTAATGTGGTAGATGAAGCAGCGTCATGCAGTTGAAAATTAAGATTAGGTGCACTGGTACCAAACCCAACATGTCCAAAATTATCAATCGTCATTCTATCAGTAGTACCAAGCGCTGTCCCATTTGATATTTTAAATAAATTGCCATCACTTTGATCAATTCCCATTGTAAAGTTCGTACCACTAGCATTGCCAAAGCCGAAAGCAGCATCACCTACTGCATCTGTCGTGGTGATTGCTATTACTGGATTATTACCATTTGCATCATCCTCAACCATCATTCTCAAAGCACCGCTAGCTCTTCCAATACCTACATTACCAGCACCCGTAATACTAAAGTCAAATCCGGCATTGTCTATATTAGTGTCCGCAGTAAGTGGTCCGCCTAGCCTTATATCCGAACCTACTATATTAACTCCATTAGATGCTGTAAACCCTGTTGGTGATGACCAATTCAAATTGCCTGAAGCATCCGTAGACAATAACTGTCCAGCTGTACCGACTGCTGGAGGCAAGGTCAGCGTATAATCAGCAGTAACAGCATCAGGTGCCTGTATCGACACTGCTTGAGCTTCATCGTCATCTGCAAATTGTAATTGTCCTTGATTGTTGGCAGCATCTGTCAGTATTCGGATTCCATCTAATGGTCCATTTGGTCGAATTGATAATTTCGAGCCAGGAGCATTTTCCCCAATACCTACATTACCTCCATTAGGGTTAATCGTAGTGTTGTTCGCACCACCGTTAATTGTCAAGTTGCTATTTCCTGAGCTCCAGTAAATATTGGCATTCAATGCTCCATTTTCATGAAAATCAATAAATGGATCGAAACCAGTCGGGGCATCCACTACAATTCCGGCATTTGCTCCAGCAACGCCTTGAACTTCTAATTGAGAGGCAGGGTTAGATGTTCCAATCCCTACATTACCATCAGCTGGAATAATGGTCACGTAAGGAACTGAGCCATCATTATTATTAATGGCGAAATTACCTGCATCCAAATTTATGGCTTCTCCACCATTATAAGCATTTTGAAGTGATGAAGCACTTGAGATTGCGGCTCGAACAGCAGCCTCCGTGACCAAATTAGTCTCCAATCCTGGTGTGCCAATACCAGTACCGGCATTGATGACATTTCTAAAAACAAGATCTCCTGTTCCGTCACTACCAATCACCTGATTATTCCCTACGGGTGTTATCCAATTTACATTGCCAGCTGTAGTAGTGACTAGTAATGAACGAGTAGTTCCGTTAGGCACTATATTTCCTACCGAGATTGTACTTGCTGCGATATCTGTTCCCGTGATTGTTCCGTCAACTATTTCAGTAGAAGTTACGGCATTCTGCGTAGCCAAAGCACCCAAGCCAAGATTAGTTCTTGTTCCAGTCGCATTGGCGAGTGTCAATGTTCCGTCAACAGCCAACGTTGCATCGCCTCCAACTGTTTGCGCATCGGGCGTAGTTCCTGCACTGATTATCAATTGTGCATCTGTCATCCCTGGCAAACCACTAATACCATCTATATCTACTTGATGTTCTGAAAGTGCTGCTTGGACATCAGTTGCGGTAAGATTGGTAATCGCAGTGACTGAAGCTTTACTTGCCGCCACATTGTTGATATCAGCATTGATAATTGTTCCGTCTGCTATTTTACCTGAAGTAATAGCATCGTTAGTGATATCTATGGTAGATACGCTTCCATCTGTGATTTCTGTGGAAGTTATCGCACCACTTGATATGACGAGTACTCCAGCATTATCGATAGTAGCATCTCCACTCATTGTTATTCCTGTCGGAGTCGTTCCGTTTGATACAAGAATTTGTCCATCAGTAGTTACTGGTAGGGCAGCAATTCCATCAATGTCTCCTTGTAGCTCAGCTAGTGCCCCCTGTACATTTGTGGCGGTGAGATTCGTAATCGAAGTAACAGATGCTTTACTCGCTGCTACATCATTGATATCAGCATTCACGATTGTGCCATCTGCGATCTTTCCGGTAGTAATTGCATCGTTGGTAATATCTATAGTTCCAACACTTCCATCAGTTATTTCAGTAGAACCTACAGCATTGGTGGCAATAGAGATTGCACCTGTGTTGTCAATAGTAGCATCACCACTCATAGTGGTTGCCGTTGGAGTCGCTCCATTAGACACAATAATTTGTCCATCGGTAGTTGCAGGTAGGGCAGCTATTCCATCAATATCAACTTGATGTTCTGCAAGTGCTGCTTGTACATCAGTGGCGGTGAGGTTAGTAATCGCTGTCACTGGTACTTCAGCTGCAGTCTGATTGTCAGCGGCTCCATCAATATCTCCTTGCAATTCTGCAAGCGCTGCTTGTACGTCAGTAGCCGTAAGATTTGTGATAGATGTCACCGTAGCTTTAGATGCCGCCACATCTGCAATATCAGCACTGACTATTGTACCGTCTAATATCTTTCCCGTAGTCACCGCATCGTTAGTGATTGTTACTGCTCCAGTATTGGTTATTGTCACGTCTCCGTTGAGTACTACTTCGGTTTGAGTTCCGGCATTTCCGACATAGATATTACCGTCTGCCAATGTCAAATCACGAAACCTTGTGAAACTAACAAAGTCCCCCTGCACCGGAGTAAGTAGTGTTGTGGATGTCACAAACCCAATAAACTCTAATGCTCCAGCCGTAGTCGTGAAACCTGTTCCTCCTACGTCACTAGCATAACCTATATAAGTGTAGGCATCTTGCCCTGCCGCCCCAGGTGCGCCAGTAAGGTTCACTTCCCAATCTGTATGATTACCTGCTCCGTTGCCAACTGTAGCAATTACATTAAGCGCTGTGCTACCATCATAACTTAAAACCGTAGCCTCAAAGTTGTCATTTGCCGGATCTGCTAAAGATGCAGCAATAATTGTCTGTCCTGCTGTATAGGCCAATCCTGTATCATCAAGAGTAATGATAAAAGTATTTCCAATAATAGCTGGAGAAGGGTTAAGAGAAGTACTCGATGTAGTTCCATATTTATCTCCGTCTATTCCATCTGTTCCCTGAATATTACCTACACTGGCATAAGCTCCGGCAATCTTATAGTAAATTTCTCCTGTTGAAGTATCTAAGTAATATGATCCATCTAACTCTCCATCTCCATTATTGGCAGGTACTGCTCCTGTGGTCCATTTATTAGCTCCTATATCCAATATCCAATTAGCACCATCATAACGCATTATCTCTCCACTAGCAGCACCATTTGCGAGTTTGGCTAATGACACAGCATCATCTGAAATATCAGCTGTTCCAACAGTTCCATCTGTGATTTCTGTAGAGGTAATCGCATTGCTAGCAATAGTTATAACCCCTGCATTATCAATAGTAGCATCTCCGCCCATTGTTGCTCCTGTAGGCGTTGTTCCATTGGAGACGATAACTTGACCATCGGTAGTCGCTGGTAGTGCTGCTATTCCATCGATATCTGATTGGTGTTCTGCCAAAGCCGTTTGTACATCGGTAGCTGTGAGATTCGTGATTGCTGATACTGACGCCTTACTTGCTGCGACATCATTGATGTCAGCATCGACTATTGTACCGTCTGCTATTTTACCTGTAGTCACGGCATCATTAGTGATATCAACTGTTGCTACACTTCCATCTGTGATTTCAATAGAAGTAACCGCATTGTTAGCGATGGTTATAACACCAACATTGTCAATTGTGGCATCTCCACTCAATGTGGTTGCGGTTGGAGTCGTTCCATTGGAGACGATGACCTGGCTATCGGTAGTAGCAGGAAGACCTACTGCAACATCAATATCCCCTTGTAACTCAGCTAAAGCACCTTGTACATCTGTTGCTGTTAAGTTAGTAATGGTAGAAACAGTAGTTTTACTCGCTGCCACATCATTAATATCAGCATTCACAATAGTTCCGTCTGCAATCTTACCCGTTGTTACTGCATCGTTTGTCATATCAACTGTGCCCACCGTCCCATCAGTGATTTCGGCTGAAGTAATGGCATCGTTGGATATTGTTATTGTCCCTGTATTGTTGATTGTAGCGTCTCCACCCATGGCGACTGCTGTAGGATTGGTTCCGCTCGAAATGATTATTTGGCTATCGGTAGTTGCTGGTAAAGTGGTTGCTCCATCAATATCACCTTGTAGTTCAACTAAAGCAGACTGCACATCTGTTGAAGTTAAGTTACCAGTAGCTGTTACTGTTACCTCATTAGCTACTTGGTCATCTGTTGCTGCCGCAATGGCTACAGTGTTAGTCGCAACATTGGTGGTGTTAGTTCCTACATTAGTTTGATTGGCTGTGATTTCTCCTTGTAGTTCTTCCAGGGCCGCTTGTGTGTCAGTAGATGTTACACCATTTTGAGCAGTGACAGGTACTTCCGTAGCCACTTGGTCATCAGTCGATCCACCCGAGTCAAGTTCTGTTTGTAATTCAACTAGCGCAGACTGTACATCTGTTGAAGTTAAGTTACCAGTGGCAGTTACAGTTACCTCATTAGCTACTTGGTCATCTGTTGCTGCCGCAATGGCTGCGGTGTTAGTCGCAACATTGGAGGTGTTAGTTCCTACATTATTTTGATTGGTTGTGATTTCTCCTTGTAGTTCTTCCAGGGCCGCTTGTGTGTCAGTAGATGTTACACCATTTTGAGCAGTGACAGGTACTTCCGTAGCCACTTGGTCATCAGTCGATCCACCCGAGTC
>JAWUWD010000050.1:0-79059 GCA_034112085.1 Cyclobacteriaceae bacterium | reverse complement strand
ATGATGAATAAGTGGCTAGAACAGTTTGCTAATAAAATTATAATTGGATGGAATATCTTCTTAGTAATCGGTGTGAGCGTTTTATTTATCTCATGGATTACAGTAGCATTTCACTCAATTAAGACAGCAATGCTAAATCCTACAGAGATATTAAAAGATGAGTAGAACATTTATTGAGTGACTTCCTCAGTAAATAAAACTATAACTTTTTTTAGTGATAATAAGGTTTTTCATGGTGTTAATTGCTATTTTTAATAAAAAAAGCATCATGAGGTACATACTATTGATAAGTGTTATCATTTTAACTGCCTGCAACAAAGAGGAAATTGTCATTGAGGAAGAATCACCATTGTCAATAGGTTCTGAGGCAGAAGACATAAACTTCACTAACGAATCTGACTCTACACTAAGCTGTGACACTTTATTAAAAACCCTTGAAATAGTGGATGATGAATATAAACTTCGTTTCGAACTATTAGTTCCTGAAGACTGGGAATATATCCCTTTAAGGGGGTTCGATTCTTGGGTTGGTTCAATTTCTAACAATGAGCACACGTTCGAATTTGACTACGGATGGTATGGCCACAACCTTTCTGATCTAATAAATTCATCTGACACTCTACTTGAACACCATAACGGTTTGCATATGGAAATGTATACACCAATTAATGATGGTAAAACAGCAATGGGAATTGATAGTGTGTTTTTAATGTTTGATGATAGTCCAGAGCACACCACCACTTTCAGTTTTTATTTGTTCCAAACAAGTCAGAATCAAATACCAAAGGAATTGGCGCTATCAATTTATCGATCTTTTAACCGTAAATGCTATGATAACAGCAAAGACAGGTGTTATACAGAATGAATGAGGATTCAATAATGAAAACTTTTATTTTGACTTCTTTAATTTTCAGTATTCATTTATGTTGTGCTCAAAATAAAACAATCATTAATGGTGCAGCCATTAAAAACTATGGAAATACCCTCCCAGTAGTAGATGCTGAGTTACACCTCAACACAAACACACATTATAAAGTGATTTTTGACATTGCAAAATCCCCCGATGAGAAGGGCAAGCTCAATTCATCAATCAATACTATTGCTCGATTTATAAATATGCATGTGAGTCAAGGTGTTCCATTGGAGAATCTAGAGATAATAGCAGTGATTCACGGAGCAGCTGTAAAGGACTATACTACCAATCAAACCTATCTTAATAAGCACGGAGTAGCGAACCCTAATATCGAACTAATCAGCCAACTTGAAGAAGTGGGTGCAAAGTCTTTTATGTGTGGGCAATCATTCGGATATCGTGGCTACACCAAAAATCAACTTTCAGAAAACGCCCAGCTTGCGCTATCGGCTATGACCGCGCTGATATATTTTCAATCCGAAGGATTTCAACTAATAAATTTCAACTAAAAACCCTTATCATTCGACTTTAATCACCTGTAACTCAACCCTACGGTTTTTAGCTCTGTTTTCTTCACTATCATTGGCAACTATCGGCTTTTGTTCCCCATAGCCTACACTTTGCATTCGAGATATGGGGATATTTTTTTGAACCAGGTAATCTTCGACACTTGCCGCTCTTTTCTTGGAAAGTTCAAGATTGAAGTTGTCACCACCAACATCATCAGAGTGAGCAGATATTTCGATACTTATATTTTCATTCAAAGACATAAAGTCATGAACTCTATCGACCTCCAATAAAGATTCTGCCGACAATTGTGCTGAATTAGTTTCAAAAGAAATACTATTGAGTACTAGACTCACTCCTACAGCAAGTGGTGTCACTTCCATTTCCATATTCATAGCTGGTGAATAAACGCCCTCTACATCATCCTCCAAAACTGGAACGTCTATAGCCATACTTGATAATAAATAACCCCGATCACCGGAGGTAAGTACCTCATACTGGTCTCCCTGCCGAAGATTAAATGTCTCATCTGCATATCCATCGATAATTTCATCTTTGTTCTTATTCTTAAGAGTCAATTTCGACTTTAATCTTCGTTTTGAAGTGACATCCTTAACTTTGAAATTATAGGCTACTGTCTTTGGAGCTAAATAAAACTTCAAATTCACAGACGTATTTTCAGACGTATTTACCTCGATCGAGTCACCATCAAATAAGTTGGCAGAAGCCACAATACTATAAATTTTATTTACATCTAGTTGAAGATTCATTTCTGAAGTTTCATAATCTGTGAGTTCTAAAGTCGAAGTCAAACTATCTCCTTCAAAAATCGATATAGTAGCAGGCATAGCTGTATTAAGTCCCTTATCGTATACGATTAGACCAAGATCAGCATCAGATCTCAATTTCACTGTTTTCACCTCTTCCACATATTCAGTAGCATAGTACAATGGATAGTCAAAGGATTGGCTCAAGTAATCATCCATTTCGAATTCAACCTTATAATTTCTGCCACCATTTAAGATAATATTGAAGCGTCCCCTTTCATTGGAATTTAATACTGAGATGACTTCTAAATTATTAGCATCCTTTATGATTATTTTAGCAGCCATTCCTTCGCCAGTCTTAAAATCTCTAATATGTCCCACTATACTGGCATTGAAGAATTGTCTGTATTCCGGTGCAATTCCTATGGTGTAGATATTGCCTTCTGAGTTGAAGTACATGATATCTCCAGAGGCGGGAATAGCTGGAGCTAGATTATTGAGTTCTGTATTGACATAGTCAAGTGGTACTGGTTCTCCCCAATTTCCATCGATCTGAATTTGGCTTTGGTACATGTTAAACTTTCCCTTTTCCCCTGCCGTGAGTGCTGAGAACAATAATGTCCTATTATCCGCCATGATTTTAGGGTCTCTTACACATCCTGAATTGATCAATTCAGGAAGAGGGTCTGGTATAGACCATTCTCCCTGTATAGATTTCGTAGACACTAATATTTTAAAGCAATTTTCTTTATTCTTCTTATCGTATGGATAGTCTTCATTGACTGAAATAAAATAAATACTTCGTTCGTCTGACGCTATTGAAGAAAAACCTTCATAACCTTCATCTGTATTGACTGTACCCATAAACCTCTTAGGAGCACTCCATCCGCCAGATACTAGTGACGAGAAATATATATCCTCGGTCTGGGTTTCTCCTTCGATATACGCGGTATAATAAAGTGTATTGCCATCAAATGATAGATTTGGTCCTCCAATAAAGTCACAAGCATTGTTGATAGAGTCTATTGGAGCTGGATCAGACCACGCCCCTTCATCGTTCATTTGTGATTGAAAAAGCATCCACTTTTCATCAACTCTATCTGACTCAAAAATCAATGTCTTTCCATCGGCACTTATTGTTGGAGAAAATTCAGTGCTTTTTTCTTGATTTACCGTAAGAACGATCTTAGGGACTTCTTTATTTACTGCCGTAGAATCAGTGCTCTGACCGAATGCAGAAAATGATAAGCAAACGCTTAATAAAGTGAATTGATATATTTTGGTAAAACTCATATTCTAATGATTAAATGCCACTGATTATAAATGCACCCCAGTAATAAGGGTGGTTGTACTTCTCTTTAAGTGTGTTTTGCGCCATATTTAGTGCGTCAAATTTGTTAATTCCAGCCAATAGATTTTGATAATATAACACCATCAATTCGTTGGTTGTCAAATCATCAACTTTCCATAGACTCATCAATACACTTTTTGCTCCCGCGATTACAAAGGCTCTTTGGAGTCCATATACACCTTCTCCATTCTTCACCTCACCAAGACCTGTTTCACAAGCTGATAATACGACCAATTCCGTATTTGACAAATTCATATTCAATACTTCCAGGGCTGTAAGGATATTATCTTCTTCATCCATGGAACTGGCGACTTTGAGATGATCTCCAAAGAAATATTGTCCAGCTCCGGACAATAACAGTCCAGATTTCATGAGTGGGTTGTTTCCCACAGAATACACATCTCCAGACGACTCCTTGTCTGACAAGAAAAACCCATGTGTGGCAAAATGGAGAACACTTGGTGACTCCATATTTTTAACATTCTTTTCATTAGCTCCTCTCCCATTCAATTTTATGGAGCTTATCTGCTGATTAGAAGCCAAACTGTCTATCATGTTAATCTCAACAAGCGTATTGGGCAGTGGTTTTATTGTCTGATTTACTTTCCCAGTTTGGGAAAATAATGGGTCGCCAACAAGCCCTATGCTAAACTTATTGTTAAACTCCATTGGCTTAGATTCCACAGTTATCTCATAAGTATTTGTCACATTGTGTGTAGTCAATTCCTCCAATACGAAAGACCTTGTGAGTGGATTGTAAATAGAGCCTATGTTAATTTTGTTATAAATTCCATCGCTTGACAAGTGAATTTTCTTAACTCCCTTAAGCTCGCTATCAATGGTTTGCCAATAATTGCTATATGAAATAGAATCATCCACTTTGAATTTAATACTATTAATGTACAGTTTAAAAAACTTACCCTCCAGCTTATTCCCATCTTTTAACACCACCATTTTAGGCGAATTGGATTCTGGTTTCACAATCATTACTGCATACCAGACAGAATCATTCCTTATATTTTTCTTCAGTCGAATTATTTCTACTGCAGCTTCACCTTCTTTGAGACTCTTCTGAATTGATTGCCAATTTTTATCCTCTCCTGCAGTTTCTACATTGAACTCTTTTGATTTGACGGATAGATCTTTCTCAATTGCATTGGCTTCATTGACCAAATCATCAATGGATATTGAAGAACCAATCAACTCTTCTTTTGGGATATTATAATATTTGGCTAGTTGCTTTTTCTTACCAACCCACACGTCATATAAATCTATCAATTGTGAATCGCTGGATCGGGCAATCGCTTGTCTCATTGACTTTGAAGAGTTTAGCAGTATGGCTTTATGATTTATTTGAAAATTATAAAGATCTGCATTGATCGCTGGATCAACAAGAGAATACTCCACCGCAAAATCCTGATAAGCAGAAAAGGCCTCTTTTATTTTAGCATAGTATTTACCTTGCTCTTCTTCACTCAGAAATGGAAATAGATTTTTCACTTGAAAATCATATTTCTCAATGACCTGTTCAAAATATATCTTCGCTTCGTCATTTTGATTCATCCTTTGCTTCAGTACCGCCATGTTATAAAGTGAATACACATAGTCAGGATGCTGATCGCCCAGTTGATTTTTCCTCGACACTAGTACCTTCTGAAAAACTTCAGTGGCGCGATCATACTCACTAGCATCCTGTAACATCACCCCTAGATTATGAAGTTTATTGACATAAGAGATACTATTGGCAAGGCCACTTTTCTCATCGATGGCTATTGCTTTTTCCAGTAGGCCCATGGCTTTAGATTGGTCTCCATTCTTGCCATAGGCATTCGCTAAATTTTGTAAAGCTGTAGCGTAGTAAGGATGGTTTGCTCCATAGATGAGCTCGTATTTTTTCAACGCTTCTTCCAAAAGGACAATCGCCTCAGGGTATTCACCTTGGCTCTGGCTAAGCGTAGCCAGATTCTGGATGATATCAACTTGAAGGCCCGGGTCTTGCTCTGAGAAATCCTTTGCTTTAGTATAGTAGGATTTTGCTTTATCATAACTACCCAGTGTTTGTTGGAAAATAGCATAGGAATTATAAATAGATGCAAACGAGCTTTGTCTATCAGTCTTATTAGATTGTATTATTTCTATTCCCTTCAAGTAGTACTCTTCCGCAATTTTATATTCACCAAGCACGACATTGACCCTTCCCAATTGAGCCAAATTTTCTCCATACGCCACTGTGTTTTGCTGTGATGAGCCTTTCAAATATTCATCAATATTTGAAAATGTAGACAATGCCTTTTTTGTCAGGTCGAGATCCAAATAGATCTTAGCTATTGCCTGTTGATAATTCAATAAAGCCGGGTACTTAGCTCCATTGATGAGCCCAATTAGGACGTCTTTTGCTTCGAAGTTGTACCCACTAACTTGTAAAAGCACTGCATAAGCATAGGATAACTTACTCTTATACTCTTGATCAGAAAGTGACGATAGCGCCAATTGATATTCAGATTTTGCTAGTTTCTGATTGTGCTCTTGCAAGTGAATATTCAAAAGATCAGCGAATACATTATACCTAAGAGCATCCTCTCCAGTTACAGATTTCAACAATAATTCAGAGGCATTCAACGAAGTGATAGCGCCATCATAATCTGCATTTGCTTGAAGAACTCGAGACTTCACCCAATGTGCTTGGGCTTCTTTGATTTTCTTATTTTCTTTAGAAAAAATAGCAATACTATTATCTACAGAATCGATACTAGTTTCAATATTAAGGGCCAAGTTGACTCTAGTAGATAATAAAATATATTCTGCCAATATCAATTCATCAGAATCAGATGTTTTGAGTTGCACCAGTATTTTATTCAAATTAGATTTTGACTCTGAGAATTTGCCATTTGAGTAACTTTGATAAGCCAATGACATTTGATTAATGATCAAATTATCATCAGAGCCTGTCTCACCCAACAATGCTCTTACACTATCGGATTTCACACTGCTACCAGTTTTAAGATACACTGATGACAGCTGTCTATTGAGCTCTTCTAACTCCTCTATTTCAAACCCTAAATCTCGATAAGTTATACTCGCTTTCTCATAAGAAATTTCGGCACTTGCATAATCCCCATTAGCATATTGAATCAAAGCGATCCCTTCTAAAGTTTCAGCATAAAGTTGATCCGATGTGAGTTCATTATCTTCTAAAACAATTTTTAATTCTTGGAATGAACTGAGTGATTTCACTAAATCATTCAGTTGATAATAAGCCTGTCCGATCGTGAGCTGATTAAATAAATAATCTTCTGCTCCTCCATCTATTGACAATAAGTATTTATTGGCTTCTGATAAAAAATAAATAGCTGAATCAGAGTTTTGGGATGCGTAATATGCATACCCCAAGTCCGATCGATATTGATTGAGGCTCAAATCAGCCGGATCATTTGACTTCTGTGTTATGTCAACCATTTCATTGAGTATAGAAATAGCTGGTTGATATTCTTGATTGCCCTGATAGTTAGTGGCTAGGTTGTTTAATGAACCTATATAAACAGAATCTGGAGCATTCTGCACTTTACACAACTCTACCTCCTGCTTACTGTAGGAGATCCCCTTCACATATTCTCCTAAGTCACTGCAAATCGTACTCAACAACTTAAGCGTGTACAACTTTTCTCTCCCATTACTGGAAAGCGCCAACGCCTTCTCTCCTTCTTCCATGGCAGAAGATAAATCGGAGTTGGCATATAAATCGTAAGTAGTATTGTATGAGGATTCCCAATTTTGAGCACAAACCCTTGAAGAACAAGCGATTGTAAATATCAGTAATAGAAAAATATGTCTATTAATAAATAGACTAGTCTGTTCAGTTTTTGCCATCTAATAGTAGTTAGGTTATAAAGATAAAGGAATAACCATGAAATAGAAGTCTCACCCATAAAATCACCAGGTTAGTGTTTACTAAAGTTGTTTTTCCACACTCAAACTCGAATGTTTTAATTTAATGAATTAGATTGAAGGCAAATTTCATTATAAATGATACTCAAAAGATTTAGCACTTTATTGATCATCCGTGTAATCCTATTACTCGCCAATATGGTGCTCATAGCTGCCATTTTCGGTGACGAACGATTAATTTTCAATCATATTATTCTACTGGTGATACTTACCTTTCAAGTAACTGAACTTATCAGGTTTGTAAACAAGACCAATCGCTCTATTGCTAGATTCTTATTTGCAATCAAGCACAGCGATATCTCGATTAACCTTTCTGAGAAAAAGTCTGGAAGTTCTTTTGCCGAATTGCAGACAGCATTCGAAGAGATTATGCATAGCTATAAAAATATAAAAATCGAAAAGGAAGCCAATTTTCATTATTTGAAACATATCATAGAACACATTAAGGTTGGCATTATTTCAATTGAAAACAAAGAGGATATTGTACTATTTAATTTGCCTGCAGAGGAAATACTCAATGTAATGGGCGTTAAAAATTGGCAAATATTGAAAGAAAAGCAGGTGTACTTTGTTAATGAAATAGAACGCCTTGGTGATGAAGGCAAAGGGCTTATTGAGATCAATACGAATCAAGAAGTCAAAACTTTATCTGTGGATATCAGTAGTATGAAATTGCTCGACAAACAGTATAAAGTGATTACATTTCAAGATATAAAAAGTGAAATAGAGCTAAAAGAAATAGAAGCTTGGCACAAACTCATTCGTATTCTCACACATGAGATCATGAACTCGATCACACCAATCACTTCTCTGACTGAAACTATGCAGACCATGTTATCAGAAGATGGTCAACAAAAATCTCTTCAATCCCTTGACGATGAAACCATTGGGGATTTATTATTCTCATTGAAGACCATCCAAAAACGCAGTAATGGATTGATCGATTTTGTTGGCGATTATCGCAAGCTAACTAAGGTGCCTCAGCCTGTATTTGAAGAGACCAATATTCAAGACTTGCTACAAGGAATGGAATCCTTGATGCGTCCTGCACTGGAAAAAAAGGGGATAGCGCTTGTCGTCACCATTGAAGAAGGAGTGAACATGCTTTCTATTGACCCAAAATTAATTGAACAAGTTCTTCTTAACTTGATCACTAATAGCAAGCACGCACTTGCTGATAGAGCTAATCCTTCTATTGAGTTGAAAGCATATCAAAAAAATAAGACTACTTTCATTACAGTTGGTGACAATGGAATGGGGATTTCTAAAAAGGAAATTCAAGAAATATTCACACCCTTCTTCTCTACAAAAAAAGAAGGAAGTGGTATCGGACTAAGCCTCTCCAAACAAATCATGTACCTTCACAAAGGGCGAATCTCTGTCAATTCCATGCCTAATGACCAGACTACTTTCATCTTGCAGTTTTCGAATACCAAAAACTAATTCATCATTCTTCCACTTCAACAATCATCTCTATCTCCACCGCAATATTGGATGGAAGAGACACCATCCCAACAGCAGCTCTTGCATGCTTTCCTTTGTCTCCAAAAATCTGAACTAATAAATCTGAACAACCATTAATAACTTTAGGCTGATCATAGAAATCTGGTGCCGAGCTCACCATACCAGTAACTTTCACGATTCGCTTCACCTTATTGAGGTCTCCAATCTCAGCTTGTAGGCTGGATAGCAATGCTATGGCTGATCTTCTAGCTGCATCTCTACCTTCTTCTAAAGTCAAATTCTTTCCCAATGTGCCTTTGACACTTGTCCCATCTGGAAAACTTGGCCCATGGCCTGCAAGAAACACAAGACTACCAGTCTTTACTGCCTTGACAAAGTTAGCTGTTGGTTTAGCTGGCCTGAACAATTCGATGTTCAATCGCTTTAGTATATCGTAGACATTATTCTCTTGCGCTTGAACTGCCAATAATGAAATCAGACAAAAACTGATTACGGTTATAGATTTTTTCATTGTTATTATTTAGCGTGAAGTAAATGTCTAAAATACATGAAATAATTAATTAGTTTTGCCTCTCAAATTTCAAATAAGTCTATGATCACAGTAGTTTGCAGTACCAATCGAAAGGATGCGGTTTCACATCTAGTAGCCAAAACTTATATGGACATCCTTAAATCTAAAAGTGTAGATCATCAATACATCAATCTAGGCGATTTGCCAATAGACTTCACTTTCACAGCATTGTATGAGAATAGTGGAAAGAATGAGGTATTCAACAAATACAGATCTATGATGGCTACAAGTGATAAGTTTGTATTTATTGTACCAGAATATAATGGTTCCTTTCCTGGCGTATTGAAAGCATTCATTGATGGTTTAGAGTTTCCAGGTAGCTTTACAGGAAAAAAAGCAGGATTAGTAGGGATCTCTTCAGGAATACAAGGTGCAGGACTAGCGTTGAGCCATCTTACAGATATTTTTAATTATTGCGGAACTCATGTTTTGGCATTCAAACCAAAGCTGATGCATATCGAAGCGAACATGACTGACGGAGCACTAAGTGAACCTTACCAGCAATTCTTGCAACAACAAGCCACTGATATTATTAGTTTTTAACGGCAGTCATTAAAGAAAAAAGATTGACACAAAGACACTAGCAAAAAATTTTATTCCACAACCACTACATCGGGATAAACTAAAATGTCAAATATGTCAATCTAACTCTTGAAACTCTCGATCTTTTGATCGAGAGGTGAAAATTAATTTCGGTGTAACGTCCTTATTGATGACAGCGCCTTTTCAAACAACCACTGCGACTCCCAACATGCTCGTTTGCATGCAAAAAATGGGGAGAACACTATCAATATAAGAGCGCCACACCTCCATTAATCAACATTGTCATGCAGAAACTTGTTGTTCCCTAAAATCTCATTATCATCATTCAAATTATATTTAGACACATGAGGCTCAGATGAATGAGGGACATTTTGAAGATGTACATCTCTTCTCAAATAAGCAGGTACATCCAGTTTACCTTTGAACTCACTTGCATCCATCTCGTTGTTATTCAATCCTTTGAGTTTTCTCACGCGTTCTTTCGCTTGTTCTTCAAGACGATTACGTGTAGAAAGCCTATCCATCATACCTGTGTCTGTATCCACTTGTTGATCGGCTGACTGATTACTCACGATTTCGAACTCGTCACCAGTTTTCGAAAACAGACAATCATCATCTTCATCAGGCATTGGAATATCAGTGCCATCTCTCATATTACTCATGTCAAAGGCATATCCCTTTGACTCTTCTTCATGATCTCCTTTCAATGTGATTTTTTCCATGTTATTAGAAACTGGTTCTATATCAAACATGCCTTTTTGCTCCTCACGCTCCAAATCAAATACTTTACGTTGAGGTTTGGGCTCTATTAGAACTTCTTTCTTCTCAACAACTGGAGCTGCTGCTAATCTGTAAGTTTCAAAACCCGTTGCGATTACCGTCACTCTGATGCTATCTTCCAAAGAAGGATCTACACCATGCCCAAAAATCACTTCTGCATCATCTCCTGCTTGTTCCTGAATAAATTCAGTAATCTCAGTCAATTCATCCATTTGTAACTCTGCCTTGTCTCCAGAGATGATCGATAACAATATTTTTTGCGCTCCTCTGATGTCTTTATTGTCCAAAAGCGGTGATGCTAAAGCCTCTTCTGCTGCTTTTCTTGCACGACCTTCTCCTTTAGTTTCTGCAGATCCCATTACTGCCGCACCAGCATTATGCATTACGGTACGAACATCCTGAAAATCCACATTGACATATCCTGCCACTGTAATAATTTCAGCAATTCCCTTAGCTCCTGTTGTCAGGACATTATCTGCCTGACTAAAGGCATTACCTATAGTCAGATTGCCATAGATCTGTCTCAGTTTATCATTTGATATCACCAAAACCGTATCACAATTAGCTTTGAGTGCATCGATACCTTCTTGAGCCTGTTTCATTTTCTTCTTTCCTTCGAAAGAAAAAGGTGCCGTTACGATCCCCACTGTAAGGACACCGAGTTCCTTAGCTACTTGAGCGATCACTGGAGCAGCTCCTGTGCCAGTTCCCCCACCCATTCCGGCAGTGATAAATACCATTCTGGTATCATTACCTAAAAATTCACGAATATCTTCCTTACTCTCAATAGCCGCATTCTTGCCCATTTCTGGATTTGCACCTGCTCCAAGTCCTTCAGTAAGATTGACTCCGATTTGAAGTCGGTTGGGAACCGGGCTACTTTTGAGTGCTTGTTGATCAGTATTGCACACTACGAATTCTACATCTTTAATGCCTTGGTTGAACATATGGTTCACCGCATTACTTCCTCCACCTCCAACTCCGATCACCTTGATGATCGACTTGTGGTGCTTGGGGATATCAAATTTATAACCTGTTTCTGACATCATTTCTTTATTTAAGTGGTTGTTTGTTTTTGTTTTTATTGTTAGAATTTAGACCTGAGAACCTAGAAAAATCTATCTCTGAGTCCCAGTTTCTATAGTCTAGTATTCATTCTTTCCGTCAAGATCATCGATCAAAAGCCCTTTGGTCTTATTCAATATCTTGTTAAAGAAATCACCTCCTTTACCTTCTTTCCTATTCCCTACTACAGCTATCTTCGCAGTATTTGACGCTTCATTGTACCTGTTCTCGCGTTCGTCTAATGCTCTAAACCCAGATAGCACCAACCCTACAGAAGTCGCAAACATTGGGCTCTTCATCAGGTCCAATTTACTTTTGCCCAAGTGCTCATTAGGATACCCGACTCTAGCATCCATTCCACTCATATATTCTACCAATTG
Source organism: Cyclobacteriaceae bacterium (assembly GCA_034112085.1). Lineage (GTDB taxonomy): Bacteria > Bacteroidota > Bacteroidia > Cytophagales > Cyclobacteriaceae > JAWUWD01. The sequence continues at coordinate 66,773 of JAWUWD010000050.1, read as the reverse complement.
CTTGAGGCTATTGAGTTGAGAGCCACCGCCAGTTATTACAATACCTCCGGCCAACTTGCCATCATATCCAGAAGTGATAATTTCTGAATGCGCCAATTCTACAATCTCTTCCATTCTTGCTTCGATTATATGAGCAAGATTCTTAATCGCAATCTCTTTAGGAGCTCTATTTCTAAGCCCTGGGATTGAAACAATCTCATTAGCGCTAGCTTCTTCTGCTATAGCCTTACCGAACTTCGTTTTCAATAACTCAGCTTGATGTTGCATGACCATGCATCCTTGCTTGATATCTGAAGTTATAATGTTCCCACCAAAAGGAATGACTGCAGTATGTCTGATAATGTTCTCATGGAAAATCGCAACATCAGTAGTACCACCACCTATATCTATCAAACAAATTCCTGCTTCTTTCTCCTCTTCACTCAATACTGCAAGACTTGACGCCAAAGGCTCCAAGATTAGATTCTCTATCTCTAACCCTGCTCTTCTCACACATTTATTGATATTATTGATCGCATTGGTCTGTGCTGTAATCACATGGAAATCAGCCTCGAGCTTCACTCCAGACATCCCAACAGGATCCATGATTCCTTCTTCGTAATCCACTATATAATTCTGTGGCATCACATGTATAATCTCACTTCCTGGAGGAATAACAATGCGGTACATATCATTAGTCAGCCTGTTAACATCTTCGATCGTAATCTCATCATCGTTTGAATTACGAGTAATGCTACCATGATGAATTGAGCTTTTGATGTGCTGTCCTGCTATCCCTACATTGACCACGCGAATATTGATTCCTGCCTGATCCTCTGCTTCTTTGACAGCTTTCTCAATAGCACTTACAGTTTTATCGATATTGGTAACAATGCCGCGAATCACTCCATCAGATTCGGCTTTACCCATTCCTAGTACTTCGAGTTTGCCAAACTCGTTTTTGCGACCAACTATCGCGCATATTTTAGTAGTCCCTATATCAAGCCCTACTACGATTTTTCCGTTTTCCATGTTACTGTATTTTAGTGGTTGTCCCTTTTTTAGATGCTAGACTTTAGACAATAGAACTTAGATCTGATGGCATTAGCCCCATCAGTCATATTCACTATTTGTTTTAAATCTGTTCTCATCCTCTATGTCTATTTATTTTTCTTTGTTCTAACATCTAATAACCTACTCTGCTATTATCTGATCTTTATATTTCAAATTGATTCTATTGTATTTATTCCATCCTTGCTGCGGCAAGATATTCTTGTAAAACACTTTCAATCTCTTGAACTTGGTCTTCATATTCTCAACAGTACCAAACTCTACATACTGCTTGGTCACTTGCGGATACAATATGAGTTCGCCATTCTTAGTAATATCAATTTGAGCAATCTGTGCTTTCCAAAAAGAGTCTTCATTTATGAAATTAATCATCTCAAATACATCTGGATTTAAATCAATGATTGATTTATGATCTTCGGTATTCATCCCACTCACTAGTACCACACGTGAAGTGAATTTTCTGGAAATAGGTAAGAAAACACCATCTTCAGCTATATACTGATCTATTCCTTTTTCACTCACCACTCTTGCGACTGGCCTTCTCAAGTTGACATTCACCATCAAGTTACCTTTCAGGTCCTTGAATACATCACCTTTCTTAATATATGCCTCATTCTTAATTCTACTCTCTATAGTCTTCAATGCGATCGCAGAAAATGTCTTACCAATCAACACATCTTGCCCATCATTGGTCATCATGTTCAACACATCATGTTCATCAATGAAATAATTATCATACTGATTATTAACCTTCACAATCACATCATGACAAATTTCATCTTTGTACTCTCTTGACTCAAATGCGATCAGCGAAAATATCGCAACCATCGACAGAGCCAGCTTAGTAAGCCACGATATTTTTATTTTCTTAAGCACCGTATCTCTGAGTTAAATATTCTTTAATAGGATTGATCAATTGGTCTATATCGCCCGCTCCCATGGTTACTAAAACTTCAATATCTTGATTCTTTAAGATTTCGATTACCTCATCTTTGCCACACATCTTCTTAACTGTATCGATATTCTCAAACAACATTTCGGAACTCACTCCCTCAATTGGCAACTCACGTGCTGGATAAATATCCAAAAGCAATACCTCATCGGCCAAACTCAAGCTTTTCGAAAATTCAGCAGCAAAATCTCTTGTCCTAGAGAACAAATGCGGTTGAAATACTGCTGTCACTTTTTTACCAACATACATTTCTTTAACAGACTTCAAAAAGGCTGAAATCTCAGTTGGGTGATGTGCATAATCATCGATGTAAATGACCTCTTTTTGTTTCAACACATATTCGAACCTTCTTTTTACTCCTTTGTAAGAAGTTACTCCCTCTCTAATCTCTTCCTCATTCAATCCAAGAGACACTGCAACAGCAATAGCTGCTACCATATTCTCAACATTATGATAACCAGGAACACCAAGACTCAATCCTTTAATCAATTGACCTTTACCCGAAAAGTCAAAAACAAAAGTGTCTCCACTTATGTGCAGATTGACGGCAAAAAATTGCCCCCGATTAATACCATAACTAGCATGCGTGCATACCGCGTCTGCTGCTAGCCCTTTATATTCTATATTATCATTGATGAACAAATGGCCGCCTTCTTTGATCTGGCAGATGAAGTCTCCAAAAGATTCTTTGAGAGCATCTTTATTTCCGTAAATATCCAAGTGATCAGCATCCATGGACGTCACGATCGCCATATCTGGGTAAAGTGTCAAGAATGAACGATCAAATTCATCTGCTTCCACCACGGTCACAGTATCATTGGTCAACTCTTCATTGATAATGAAGTTTGAATTATAATTCGTAGACAAACCACCTAAGAAGGCTGCAATATCTTTACCAGAATTCTTAAGTAAATGTGCCACCATGGAAGAGGTTGTTGTTTTTCCATGTGTCCCCGCTACTGCTACTGTAAAGCTATTTTTAGTGATCAATCCAAGCACTTCAGATCTCTTCATCATCTCAATTCCTGAAGATCTCAAGTAATTGAATTCTTTATGATCTTGAGGAATGGCTGGTGTGTAAACTACCAAACTTCCTTTATGGTCATTTATCAATTGATCAGGAATAAGTGATGTATTATCCTCATAGTGGATATTAATTCCTTCTTCTGACAATGCTTTAGTCAAAGCCGTTTCTACTCGATCATATCCATATACAGTCACGCCATGTTGATTGAACCATCGAGCAATAGCACTCATGCCAATCCCTCCGATCCCAATAAAATAGACGATATGTAAATCCTTCAATTTCATTTGATGATGTTAATTAAGGTATCCACAATATCTTTTGCTGCATCTGGCTTAGCCATCTTAGCAATATTTACACTCAACTGTTGGCTTCTTTCTTTATTTTTCGCGAGATCGATTGCCTCTCTAAGCATCAGAAGATGGGCACTATTATCTTCAACCAATATGGCTGCATCTTCATCTACCAATGCCATAGCATTTTTAGTTTTATGATATTCTACCACATTTTGTGAAGGCACCAATACCAATGGCTTCTTAGCTAGACATATTTCTGATATTGATAATGCTCCTGCCCTAGAAATCACTACATCTGCACAAGCATAAGCTTCATCCATTGCGGTGATGAACTCTACTATTCTAATATTTTCTTGAGGGTAGGAAGCTAACTTATTTTTCATCTCCTCGTGATATATTCTTCCAGTTTGCCAGATAACTTGCACGCCTTCTTTGACAATCAAATCAATCTTTTTGATCATTGCATCATTGACCGTTCTTGCTCCTAAACTTCCGCCAAGTATTAAGATTGTTTTTCTATCAGCTGACAGATTGTAGTGACGCAACCCTCTTTCTCTCTTATCCGCATTTAAATCAAGGATATCACTTCTTACAGGATTTCCAGTTAGGATTACTTTCTCCTTATCGAAGTATTTATCCATTCCTTCATACGCCACACAGATGTGTTTCACTTTACCTGACAACCTTCTATTGGCCATTCCAGCATGCGAGTTTTGCTCTTGGATTACAGCAGGGATATTGAGCCTGTTCGCAGCCATCAATATTGGACCAGAAGCATATCCTCCAAAGCCTATTACAGCATCTGGCTTGAATTTCTTGACCAACTTAAGCGCAACTAAAAAGCTCACGACCACTTTGAATGGAAAAAGAATATTATGTAATGTCACTCTACGCTGAAATCCACTAATCCATAATCCCTTTATCTTATAACCTGCTTCAGGTACTTTAATCATTTCCATTTTCCCCATCGCGCCCACAAACAATATCTCTGCGTCAGGATAACGCTCTTTGATATTATTGGCAACAGCTATAGCAGGATAAATATGTCCTCCAGTACCTCCTCCAGTGATGATAAATCGATATGGTCTTTTATTAGTCAATGGTTATTCAGTTGATATTTGTTCAGTTATTTATTCTATTATTTATGTCTAGGCTACCTTCGGCATATTTCCCATTTGTTTGCTTACTCCTCCCCAATCATCGTCAACTTCTCCTCTGCTTACACTAAGTACAATCCCCAACGAAAGTCCTGTAAATAGTAATGACGTTCCTCCCATGCTGATTAGAGGTAATGGCAATCCTGTTACTGGACCAAGACCAACAACAACTCCCATATTAACCATCGCTTGCACGACAATGGCAAAAGTCAATCCGGCAGATAGCAATCCACCATAAGCATGCTCACTATCGTATACCGTTCTCATTCCTCGATATAATAACAGTAAATACAGTATCACAACAATCCCTCCACCTAACCATCCGTATTCTTCAATAATGATCGCATATACAAAATCTGAATATGGATGCGGCAAAACATTTCTTTGCTGGCTTTGTCCCGGTCCTTTACCAAATATACCGCCAGTGGCTACTGCTATTCTTGCGTGCTTAGCTTGATATGGCAGTTCATCACCATTGAAGAAACTCTCGATTCTGCTTTTAGCAGTTTCTCCTCTTACACCAAACTGCAGTGCCATCACGCCAGACAAGCATCCTACAAACACTAACATGGCCAGATACTTCACAGGTACTCTACCAATAAACATCAATAGCATGCAGGTTGCAAAAAGAAGGATGGCTGACGATAAATTGGTCAATGCAATCAGTCCACAAATCACTCCACTCCAAATCAACATTGGGATTAATGACTCTTTGATATCATCTATATTTTGTTGACGCTTAGAAAGCATACTCGCCAAGCTGGTGATCAGTGCTAAACTGGCTAAATCAGATGGCTGAAATGACTTATTAATAACTGGAATAATAATCCAACGAGAAGCCTCGTTAAGTGTAGCTCCATTTACGAAAGTGTAAAGCAGTAATGGAACACTCACCCAAAGTGCCAATCGAGAAATCTTAGAATAGTATCTATAATCAACCTTATGAGCAAACCACATAGCAGCCAATCCAAGCAACAATAGAAATGTATGATTCATCAAATAGCGTTCAGGATTGGTCATATATTTAAATGCAAGTGTTCCAGTTGCACTGTACACCACCATCACACTCACGATCGATAAGGCGAACACCACCGCCCAGATCATAGGATCCCCTTGCAAGTGTTTATCTGTCCATTGTTTTACCTTATTCATCACTAGTTGTCGTAAGTTTCTTTTAACATCAATACCGCTTCTCTAAACTGATCACCTCTATCTTCATAGTTATTGAACAAGTCGAAACTTGCACATGCTGGAGATAGTAACACTACATCGTTAGCTTCGGCATATTTCATGGCAGAATTGACCGCATCCTTCATTTTATCGGTTTCAAGGATATTGACTATATCATTGTGAAATGATGCTCTCAGCTTTTCATTATCAGTTCCTAAGCAAACCAAAGCCTTTACTTTAGCATTGACCTGCTCCATTATGTATTCGTAATTGTTGCCCTTATCAACCCCACCTGCTATCCATACCATCTGCTCACTGAAGCTTTCGAGAGCATATTTAGTAGCCTCCACATTAGTGGCCTTAGAGTCATTGTAGAAGTCAACATCTTTGATCGTTGCTACATACTCTAATCTATGTGGTGCATTTTTGAAGATTTTCAAACCTTCTTTTATTTTATCAAATCCCAGTCCCACTTCTCTGGCTATAAGCACAGCACTCATGGTATTAATCAGATTATGCTTTCCTCTAAGGGTAGTTTCACTTTGCGATATTTGATCTTCCTCGAAAGTCATCAACTCCCCTTCCGCGTTTATACTTCCTTTTCCCGTTAGAGAAATGGATTGACTTTTTCCTTTGAGCTCTTTGCTTTTTAGTTGATTTTGTATCTCTTGATCATCAGCGAAATAAATAAAATTGCCATTTTCGCCTAATCTTTCAGCCAGTGAAAATTTGGAATCTGAATAGTTAGTGAATTTGTAATCATAGCGATCCAAGTGATCTGGTGTGATATTGAGTATCACAACCATATCAGGTTGCATAGTAGTAATTCCATCTATTTGGAAGCTACTCATCTCAACTGCATAGTAATCATGCTGATCTTCTATTACTTGCTTGGCTAAGCTCTCTCCTACATTTCCTGCAAGACCTACATTTACCCCTGCATTTTTTAGTAAGTGATAAGTGAGTAATGTTGTAGTGGTCTTACCGTTAGTCCCGGTAATAGCAATCAACTTAGCATCAGTATATCTTGAGGCAAACTCTAGCTCATCTATAACTTCTGTGCCTAGAGCTCTTAGCTTCTTAACCAAATCAACCGTATCAGGAATTCCTGGGCTTTTTATCACCAAATCAGCCTTCATGATCAATTGCTCGCTGTGCATTCCTTCTTCAAAGTCAATGCTTTTAGAAATTAATTGGCGTTTATAATCATCGGCTATAGCTCCTCTGTCAGATACAAAAACATCATACCCTTTAGCTTTAGCTAGCAAGGCTGCTCCTGTTCCGCTTTCTCCAGCGCCCAATATGATGACTCTTTTATTCAATTATCTTAGTTTCAGTGTTGCCAATGTTAACACGGCTAATAGTATCCCGATGATCCAGAATCTAGCTACAATCTTAGATTCAGGCATGTCCAATTTCTGATAATGGTGGTGCAGTGGAGACATTTTAAAAACTCTTCTTCCTTCACCGTATTTTCTCTTTGTGTATTTGAAATAACCTACTTGAATAATGACTGATAAATTTTCTATCAAAAACACACCACATAAGATTGGAATCAATAATTCCTTACGAATCGCAATGGCCAATACTGCTATAATCCCTCCTAACGAAAGACTTCCTGTATCTCCCATGAATACCTGCGCTGGGTAAGAATTGTACCACAAAAACCCAAGACAAGCACCTACAAAAGCTGTACAGAAAATAACCAATTCTCCTAGGTTGGGGATGTACATGATGTTGAGATACTCACTAAAGTCAACCCGACCGGAAACATACGCGAGAATGGCAATGGTCAGCCCAATAATAGCCGAAGTTCCTGCCGCCAGTCCATCCAACCCGTCTGTGATATTAGCCCCATTGGAAACCGCAGTGACAATAAAAATCACCATCAACACATAGATCATCCAAGTATAATCATCGCTAAAAAATGGAATGATGTTATCATAGTTAAACTCATTATCCTTCATGAAAGGAACTGTTGTGATTGTGGATTTCACATCTTGATATCCTTGCACTGATATTTCTGTGGTATCCGCATTATCAAATTCTCTCACTACTACATCCTCATGGAAGTAGAGTGTCAAGCCTACAATCAATCCAATTCCTATTTGTCCAACAACTTTGAATTTCCCAGATAGCCCTTCTTTATCTTTCTTAAATACCTTGATATAATCATCTGTGAATCCAATCAATCCGAGTCCTATGGTGGTCACCAAAAGCAAAATGATATAAATGTTGTCAAGCTTAGCAAACAACAGTGTAGGAATCACAATTGCGCTGATGATGATGATACCACCCATTGTAGGCGTTCCTTTTTTCTCCATCTGACCTTGGAGACCTAAGTCACGAATCGTTTCTCCAATTTGTTTCTTCTGTAAGAATCCAATTAATTTTTTCCCAAAAGTGATCGTGATCAATAAAGACAATACCACAGCAGCACCCGCACGGAAGGAGATGTATTGAAACACTCCTGCTCCCATAAGGTCAAAATGCTGTTCTAGATATTTAAATAAGTAGTATAACATTGTCTATGTCAATTCATCAAGTCTAACATGCGTCCAAGTACTTCTCTATCATCAAAATGATTCTTCACTCCATCAATTTCTTGATATGTTTCATGACCTTTCCCTGCCACCAAGATAATATCCTTACCATCTGCCAATAGACAGGCAGTCTTAATGGCCTCCTCACGATCTGAAAGCACCAACATCTTCTTAAAATCTGAAGGACTCACACCTTTTTTCATATCATTGATAATCGTATCAGGATTTTCATTTCTTGGATTATCAGAAGTCAAAATCACTTTATTACTCAACTTCGTTGCGATAGAAGCCATCAATGGTCTCTTCGTTTTATCTCTATCTCCTCCGCAACCCACCACTGTGATCAACTGCTCATTCCCAGTTCGGAAACTATTAATCGTTTCTAATACATTTTTCAATGCATCAGGCGTATGTGCGTAATCCACGATAGCGGTCACTGCTGATGTAGATATCACTTGTTGGAATCTACCAGGGGCCGCATCTAGGATTGATAACTGTGTCAATACTTCATCAGAGTCTTCTCCCAGAAGTACTGCTGTGCCATAAGCCGCCAACAGATTGTAGCCATTGAAATCCCCAATCAACTTAAACCAAGCATTCTTATTGTCGATCTCAAGTTCGATACCTTGGAGTGTATTCGTAAGCATTTTGGCTTTGAAGTCCGCCATGCTTTTCATTGCATAAGTTTGTTTGATCGCTTTGGTATTCTGCAACATGACAGCTCCTCTTCGATCATCAATATTCACCAAGGCAAATGCCTGTTTATGTAAGCCATCGAACATTCTCTTTTTGACACGGATATATTCGTCAAATGTCTTGTGATAATCTAAGTGATCGTGCGAGATATTTGTAAATACTGCTCCCGTAAATCTCAGCCCTTCGATTCTATGCTGATCAATGGCATGCGAACTCACTTCCATAAAACAATGCGTACAAGACTCCTTGATCATCTGAGCCAATAGCTCATTGAGCTGAATAGGATCGGGTGTAGTGTGTGTTGAAGGGATCGTTTGCTCGTTGATTTTATTCTCTACGGTAGAAAGCAAGCCAGTTTTGTAGCCTAACTTCAGATACAAATGATACAGCAATGTGACAGTTGTCGTCTTACCATTTGTGCCGGTAATTCCAACCAAGTCAAGTTTCTCCGAAGGGTTTCCATAAAAGTTAGAGGCTATGACGCCTAGTGATGCCGCACTATTACCAACAGTTACATAAGTGATCCCGTCCTCCAAATAATCTGGAAGAACTTCACAGACGATCGCAACTGCTCCGCTCTTGATTGCTTTGCTCAAGTATTCATGTCCATCAGTAATGGTACCTTTCACAGCGATGAATAAAGAACCATCTATTACTTTTCGAGAATCAAAGGCAATATGATTCACGTCCACTTCCATATTACCTGAAGTAGAAGTCAATGATACTTTATACAATATGTCCTTCAATACAGCCATTATCCTAATTCAATAGTTATCTGTTCCCCTTTTCTCACTTTTCTTCCTGCTATGATCGATTGCTTCTTGACTCTCCCTTTTCCTTTGAATCCAACACTTAATCCTTCATTTTCTAATAAATAAATTGCATCGCGCAGAGTCATGCCCTGCACATTGGGCACAAGGTTTTCTTTGTTCTTATTGGTTTTCCACTTGAGCGAATTGGCGTTGATACTTGCTCTTACCCACTCATCTTCTACATCAGCATGATTTGAAATACCTAGCTCATTACATAGCACAGTCAAATCAGATCTGTTCCCAGCTCTCACTGTCGGGAATATGCCATATTCTCCAGACTTACCCATTGCCATCGCCTCATGCATCTGAATATCTCTTGCATAGATATTGTCCGCTATTTCTTTGAATACTGGAGCAGCAACATTACTCCCGTACTGAGAATACCCTTTAGGGTTCTTCACCACGATGATTGCACTGTACTTAGGGCTTTTAGCTGGAAAATAGCCAGCAAATGATGTTATATATTTCTTAGTATGTTTACCATTCTCTAATATTTGGGCCGTTCCTGTTTTACCAGCAATCTTATAATCTGCATTCTTGATGTTTACTGCAGTTCCTCTTTCAACAACGCCCTCCAACATAATCTGCAGTTTAGCCAAAGTACTTGTTGAGCAAATCTTCTCATTCAAAACAGTCGTATGATAAGTTTCCATCACTTTGTCTGCTTTTCTAGCTGACTTCGCCAATATTGGTCGAATCATTTTTCCATTGTTAGCTACTGCATTGTATAACGATAATATCTGTAATGGTGTCATTTCCAATCCATAGCCATATGCCATCCATGGCAAGGTGATCCCACTCCAATCACTATCATTTGGTCTTTTAATTCTAGGCACACCCTCACCGACAAGCTGAAATCCCAACGGAGTAGACATTTTCAGTCCATCGATGTAGTGTAAGAATTTCTCGGGGTTAGTACCGAAGTGCTTATCAACTAACTTAGCCATGGCAACATTCGAAGATTTTTCGAAAGCTTCTTTTATGGTGATCGTACCATAACCTCCTTCATGATGATCAGTCACTGTATTCTTATAGAATTTCTGAGTACCATTACCAGTGGCTATACTGTCACTCAAACTCATGTTTTTCTCTTCCAACAAAGCGATCATTGTTGCGAGTTTGAAGGTAGATCCTGGCTCTGTTAACCCGTGCTGACCAACTGCATAATTATACTGTTCGTAGTAATTGCCTTTTTTACTACGACTCAAGTTAGACATAGCTTTAATCTCTCCTGTGGCTACCTCCATTACTACTGCCGTTCCGTAATCTGCTCTATGATCATTCAAAGCCTTTAACAAAGCTGATTCGGTAACATCTTGAAGGTTTACATCCAATGTAGTTTCGATATCCCAACCATTTTCTGTTTTCACTTCTGTACCATCATAAATCGGCTTCCATGTTCCTCCCGATATTTTTTGATAAACTGCCTGTCCATCTTTTCCAGAAAGTTGTCCATTGAAGCTATACTCCAAACCCACCATACCTCGCTCTTCTTCATTGACATAGCCGATTGTTCTCAAACTTAGACTCTCAAATGGTCTGAAGCGTTTATCAACTTTCTCGAAGATGATTCCTCCCTTGAGCCTTCCTTCTTTAAAAATAGGCCACTGGCTGATTTTCTTTTTATCCTGATAGTTAATCTGCTTTCTACTAAGTAGGATATATCGCTTATTGGCAAGTCTGGCGTCATTAATCTTGCGCTTATAGGTCTCTTTTGATCTGTCTCCGTAGAATTTAGAGAGTAATAGAGCGAGTGAATCAATTCCCTCAGAATACACTGCGTCACTCGCAATGATTGGATCAATCGCCACTTTATAAAATGGCAACGAAGTGGCCAATAAACTTCCGTTATCGGAATAGATACTGCCTCTAGTTGCTTTTACGGTTCTATTTTTGAAAGTAATTTGATCTGCTAGCTCCTCCCACTTCTCCCCCTCCATGATCTGGATATTCCCGATCTTATACAGAATAGCCATAGCAAAGATCACCATGCATAAAAATGCAATACGAACCCTTAGTACTATGTCTTTTTTAATATTCACTATTCTACAATTGTTATTTTATATGGAGGTTTCATACTTTCTTCGAGCCCTAGCGATGCCACTCTCTTAGCCACTTCTGACTGTTTACTGGCAAACATATAGTCTGCTTTAAGCGTTGTGAAATCTGCTCTTAAGTCTTCTACTTCTCTTTTTGTTTTATCGATTTTTCTAATCGTCTTTTCTCCATAATGATTGTTACCGATGTAGAATATCACCAAGACCACTACAAACATTATTTTAGGTAAATACTTTACTGGAAGGCCATCATCAAACAGGCTATCAAGCTTTACTGCACCCTCCATTTTAGAAAAGACACTCGATCCCTTCTTTTCATCATCCCCTACTTTAAAAGTATTCTTTGCCATTATTATTGTTTCTCAGCTATTCTGAGTTTCGCGCTTCTCGCACGATTATTTTCTTTTATTTCATCTGCCGTTGCTATCATTGGTTTTCTAGTGATTGCATTGAGCGGCTTAAGTACATTACCGTAAAAATCCTTCTCTAGCTCACCATATATCTTCCCTTTATTGATGAAGTTCTTGACCATTCTATCTTCAAGTGAATGATATGACATCACTACCAGCCTTCCTCCTTCTCCTAATACATCTGCTGTCTGCTCTAGCATTTCCTCTAAGGCTTTCATCTCTTGATTCACCTCAATTCGAATCGCTTGAAACACCTGTGCGTAGTATTTGAATTCTTTCCCTCTTTTGGCGTATCTGGCCAATACTTGCTTTAAATCAGCAACGGTATCTATTGGCTTATTGATTCGTTGGCTTACTATTGCACTTGCCAAGGTTCTTGCATTCTTAACCTCACCATACATCCCGAATATGCGATGCAATTCCCGCTCATTGTAAGTATTGATAACTGTCTGAGCGTTGATGCTAGCAGATAAATCCATTCTCATATCTAGATCTCCATCAAACCTGGTTGAGAAACCTCGTTCTGGGTCATCTATCTGGTGAGAAGAAACTCCGAGATCAGCGAGTATGCCATCTACTTTCGTGATACCATGCATTTTCAGATATCTTTTCATATATCTGAAATTGGACGCAATCAATGTAAAAGAACGTTTATCTATATCTTCGGCATTTGCTCTAGCTTGTTCATCCTGATCAAATGCATAAAGCATTCCTCCTTCGAGCTGTTCCAAGATTGCTTTGGCATGTCCTCCACCACCAAAAGTGACATCAACATACACTCCATCAGGCTTTATTGCTAAGCCTTCTAGACATTCTTGCAACATGACCGGTTTATGGTATTTGCTCATAGCCCTTATGCATCAAGATACTTCTGTGCTAGAGCCGAGAACTCCCCCGGGTCATTGATGAGGTACTTGTCATATTGTTCTGGATTCCATATCTCTATGCGATTACCCATACCAACTACGATTGCCTCTTTTTGAAGCTGTGCATAATTAGTCATAAGCTTTGGAATCAAAAACCGACCTGTACCATCAAGTTCCACTGTGGCTATTCCTTTAAAAAAATTTCTTTGAAGTTTTCTATACTCCTCGTTGAATTCGTTAAGACCTGAAATCTTAGAGTATATTTTTTTGAACTCTACCATGGGGTAGAGAATGAGACAGGGCTCGAAGCCCCTTCGTAAAACTAGCTCATTGCCTGAAGCTTCGGGCAAGTTGCCCTTGATCTTGGCGGGTAGGACGAGCCTACCTTTCGCATCAAGCTTACATTCGTATTCGCTAGTGAAAAAAGACATTTTGGGTACAGTGGTTATTTACCTCAAAACAAACATAGGAAATAAAATGACACAATCCTCCACTTTATGACACTTTCTACCACTTTTCGACACTTTTGTGCTAAAAAGTACATTTAGATCTATATTTTGAGTTCTCTTTAGATTCTCGATACTTGAGAATCTAATTAAGAAATAACCCCTATGGCTTTCAATTCATTGATTTCTGATTCTTTAGCAATGTTTTTTTCTAATAATACTTCTTTAGTGTGTTGCCCGAAGCCAGGTGGTGGGGCGAGGTGGGGAGTTTTATCCATTTTCACAGACTTCCCTACAAAAGTTCTTAAACCTTGCACTTTATCATTCTCTTCTCCGCCAGTCAATACTACCTCCTTGGCTATCTTTTGCTCAAAGACTTGATTCATTGGCAAAATACTTCCGCTGGGTATTTTAAGATGTCTTAGGTCATCTAACCATTCGTCTGCATTCTTCATTTTGAATGATTCAGACAAGTAGGCATTTAGCTTTCCTCTGTTTTTCACCCGTTGTTCATTATTCTCAAATCGTTCATCAGTTGCCAGTTCTGCCACGTCTAACACTTCACATAAAAGCTTGAATTGTTTATCATTTCCCACAGCTAAGATAAGTGCTACATCATCAGCACATGAAAAGGCCTCTCCATAAGGTGCTATATTTGGATGTGCACTCCCTTTCTTTTCAGGAATCTGACCCGCTACCAAATAGTTAGTCGCTTGATTGACCAGCGCTGAAATTGCTGATTCGATCAAAGAAACTGTCACATAGTCTCCTTCACCCGTTCTCATCTTCTGAATAATTGCCAGCAACAATGCTTGCTTCAGTTGATGAGCAGCTAGCACATCAACCAGAGCAACAGGCATTTTCAATGAATCGCCATTTGGTTCACCATTCATATACATAAACCCAGACTCTGCCTGTATGATCGCATCGTATCCTACACGGGAGTCATCTACACCGTATCCCGTAATATGTCCATAAATAATATCACCTTTGTAATTTTTAAGTGTAGTGTAGTCCATCCCCAACTTTTCAGCATCACCAGGCTTATAACTCACCAAAACAACATCCATCTGTTCTACCAATCTATGAATGATCGACTTACCTTCTTCTTTGCTAATATCAATTCCTATAGATTTTTTTCCACTGTTGATTGCGGAAAAATAGGCAGAGTTTTGTTCTTGAGATTCAGTGGGTAATTTCCATGATCTAGTGACGTCACCATGAGTTTTAGGGTTCTCAACCTTGATGACTTCCGCGCCAAGTTCAGCAAAAAATTGCCCTACACTTGGCCCTGCCAAAACAGATGCTAGCTCTAATACTTTTAATCCTTTGAACATTTTATACTTTTGTATCGTTGAGCCTATTCTATAAACCAACTTCGATGATCACAAAACTATCAAAAACCTCCTTGTTCTTATTCTTAATGGTCACATTAATTATTAGTTGTACTGCTCCTGAAAAACCAACAACTCTTGCCACTGGGATCTGGCGTGGAACTCTCGATGTTCAAGGTCATGAACTGCCATTCAACTTTGAAGTAGTTGATAAAGAGGGGTACAAACAAATCTATTTATACAATGATGACGAGCGTTTGCTACTTGACACTTTGAGTATCACAGGTGATTCACTCTACTTACCTATGCATATTTTCGATGCAGATATAAAAGCAGTAATTAAAGATGGTCGGCTAACTGGTGCTTGGACTAAAAATTATACTAAAGGTTACTCTGTGCCTTTCGAGGCTGTTCACGATGTCAATTATAGATTTGAAATGACCCGATTAACACCTGATCAAGATTTCACTGGCAGCTGGGAACTCACCTTTGTACATGAAGAAGACACTACTGCTGCAATAGCCATTCTAAAACAAACAGATGAAATGCTCACCGGAACTATCATGACGCCTACTGGTGATTATCGATATTTAGAAGGTCAGGTAGCTGGGAAAGAGGTAATTCTAAGCACATTCGATGGAGGCCATGCATTCTTATTTAAGGCAGAACTTAATGAAAACGGAAATTTATCTGGCGACTTTTGGTCTGGCAAGAGCTGGCATGAAACATGGACAGCAGAAAGAAATGATTCTGCAAAACTTCCCGATGCCGATGGACTTACTTATCTCAATGAAGACTCCGACAGCATTTATTTCGAATTTCCTGATCTCAGCGGCAGTATCATAACTCCAAATGATACCAAGTACAAAGGCAAAGTATTGATCCTACAACTCTTTGGAACTTGGTGCCCTAACTGCATGGATGAGACAAAGTTTTTAACCAACTGGTATGACGAGAACAAAGATCGTGGTGTAGAAGTCATTGGGCTTGCCTATGAGGCTAAAGATGATTTTGATTACGCAAAAAGTCGTGTATTTAAAATGAAACGAAAACTTGGAGTGAGGTATGATTTTGTGATCGCTGGAACATCTGATAAAGATGAGGCATCAAAGACACTCCCTATGCTTAACCATATTTCATCATTCCCAACGACCATATTCATAGACAAACAGGGTAAAGTTAGACGCATTCATACTGGATTTACTGGACCTGGCACAGGTCCATACTATGATCAGTTTGTGAAGGAATTTAACAATACGCTGGATGAGTTAATAGACGAAAGAATTATCGAGGGAGAATAGGCAATTCACTAATGAATTTTCCATAATTTAGATGTTGTAGAATTAATCTTAAATCAATCTATTGTGGACAATAATACATTCGTCAAGACCCTTTCATTTTATGTAGATCTCATGACGCTGCATGAGGAAAATGAATTCAAAATAAAGGGGTATAATAACGCAATATTCAATCTTGAAAGATTTAATGAATCACTCGCAGAAACATCTCTTGAAGAACTAGAGAAAATTTCTGGAGTTGGGAAAAGCACAGCAAAAGCTATAGATGAAATTAATAGCTCTGGTCAATTACAAGGGTTGGAAGTTCTGAAAGAGCAGACTCCCGATGGAGTAATTGACATGCTATCAATCAAAGGTATTGGTGCTAAGAAAGTTAAACTGATTTGGAAAGAACTCCACATCACTGACACAGCTGGATTATTAGAATGTATTGAGAAAGGTGAACTCTCTAAAGTCAAAGGTTTTGGGGAAAAGACTGCTCAAAACATCAAAGAGACTTTGTTGTATCTTGAAGCCAATAAATACAAGCTTCATTATTCTGTGGCAGAAGCATTCGGTAATACTCTGGCTGATCAGTTAAGACAAAAATTTCCGTCTGCACTAATTGACGTCACAGGCGAATTGAGAAGAAAATTAGAAATAATTAATGAAGTAAAATTGATCATTGGGACTGATGACAAAAGTGCTATAGAATCTTACCTAATAAATCATGAGCTCCTCATACATCGTATTGAAAAGTCAGGCCCATTCAACTGGAGAGGAATAATCAAGGAAGGTGCTATTCCAATCGCTATTCGTTTTTGTAAAAAAGAAGAATTTCACAATGTATTGATCCAGACTACGGGTAGTATTTTACATTTATCCCAAGCCGTCAAAGAAGGCTTGAATCTCAATAAAATACTTAAAGAGCATAAGTTGGTCAGTGAATCTCAAGCTTACGAGCTATTGAAGACTCCATATATAGATCCAGAACTAAGAGAAGGACAATTTGAATGGCAAGCTGCTAAAGATAATAAACTGCCAAAATTGGTTGAAATGAGCGACTTGAAGGGTGTGCTTCATAATCATTCTACCTGGAGTGATGGAAAGCACAGTCTCCGCCAAATGGCTGAAAAATGTCGTGACTTGGGCTATGAATACTTGGGTATATCAGATCACAGCAAGTCAGCTTTCTATTACGCAAATGGTCTATTTGAAGATCGCATTGAAAAACAGCATGAAGAGATCGATCAACTCAATACTGAACTAGCACCTTTCAAAATATTCAAAGGAATCGAATCAGATATTCTAACAGATGGCAAGCTCGATTATGACGATGATGTTTTGGCTTCGTTTGATTTCATTGTAGCTTCTATCCATTCGGGACTTAACATGGATATTATAAAAGCTACTGAAAGACTAGTGACAGCAATTGCCAATCCATTCACCACTATGCTAGGCCATCCAACTGGCCGACTGCTCTTAAAAAGAAAAGGTTATCCTATCGATCATAAAACAGTAATAGATGCCTGTGCTAAATATGGAGTTATCATCGAAATCAATGCCAATCCTTGGAGACTGGATTTGGACTGGAGGTGGGTGCACTATGCAATTGAACAAGGAGTCAAACTCAGCGTTAATCCTGATGCACACAAGATGGAGAGCTATGCAGATATGTACTATGGCCTTTGTGTTGGCAGAAAAGGTGGGCTGACCAAAGAAATGACTTTCAATTCATTCTCATTGAAAGAAGTGAGTACTCACTTCCAAGAAAGAAAAGAACTTGCCTCAAATACACTGAAATAGATGTCAACTACGAAAATTCTAATTATACGTTTCTCTTCTATCGGAGATATTGTACTCACCACTCCGGCAGTCCGTGCACTTAAAACAGAAATAGATGATGCCGAAGTACATTTCTGCACTAAGAAAGGTTATGCCTCTTTGGTTGAGCCCAATCCATATATAGACAAAGTAATTACCTTGGAAGATTCACTTGATCAGCTTGTGAATCAATTAAAAGAAGAGCAATACGATTACATTGTTGATCTTCACAATAATCTTCGAACTCGTATCATCAAGTTTCGGTTAGGTGTTAAAAATTACACCTTTGATAAACTCAACTGGGAGAAGTGGCTCATTGTAAACCTGAAGATTAATAAACTTCCGAATATACACATTGTAGATCGCACACTAGAAGCTCTCAAACCCCTTGGTGTCAAAGGCGACAATTTAGGCTTAGATTATTTTATTCCTGAGAAAGATGAAGTTCCTATGGAGTGGCTTCCCGAAACTCATCAAGATGAATATGTGGCTTATGCAATAGGTGCACAGCACTCAACAAAACGACTTCCTCTCAGACGAATGATAGAGTTGTGCGATAAGATCAACAAACCCATCGTGTTACTTGGCGGAAAAGAAGATGCGGAAGTTGGAGATGAACTTGCTAAGTTCTTCGAACGTTCAGATGATTCACAATCAATGGAGGAAGGATTGGAAGAACTGGGTAAACGAGCATTAATATATAATGGTTGTGGCAAATTCAACCTCAATCAATCAGCCTCATTGGTCAAGCAAGCCAAGTACGTATTCACACATGATACCGGTATGATGCATATCGCAGCGGCTTTCAAAAAAGAAGTCTTTTCTATTTGGGGAAATACGATTCCGATGTTCGGAATGTATCCATACCAAACCAAATTCACTATACTAGAAAATAATAAAATCGATTGTAGACCTTGTTCTAAGATAGGCTATAATAAATGCCCTAAAGGACATTTCAAGTGTATGAAAGGAATCGTATTTGATTTTTACTTGCCTTAGTAATTATTAACCTATAACAATGTCATGATGAAGCATATAATATTTTCTATCCTACTAATATCAATTACCTCCATTTCAATTGCCCAGATCTCTTCCGGAAATTCTTGGAGTGAAGTCAAGAAAAATGGAACGGGAAATATCAACATCGTCTATTATGAAACTCCTGGGATAATAGAGAAAGGATCAAATGGGGTATTCAAAGGTATCTGTGCAGATATTATTATTGATTTTAAAATTTACCTCAAACAGGCACACAACAAGGATGTTACATTTAACTACATAAAAAGGACTGATGTTTGGAAGAGTTTTCTTAAAGATGTAAAAGCATCTGAAAAAGGAGTTTTAGGAGTTGGGAATGCAACCATTACAGAAGAAAGAAAAAGCATTTATGATTTTACGCCTAGCTTTATAAATAACCCCATGATGTTACTAACCCATAAAAACGTAGCGTCCATGAAATCACTTGACGAAATCAAAACCACGCTCAATGGATACACAGCCAAAATAGTTGAAGGCAGCACCCACATTAATTATATAAATACAGTAAAGAAAGAATACTACCCGGAGTTAAATATCATCTTAGGACAATCCGGATTAAGTATCGTTCATGACATTGTGGGAGATGACAAGATTTTCACAATAGTTGACTTCACTGAATTCTTCTACGCCATCAAACAAAAACTACCGATTAAGAGACATTCGCTAAGCATAAGCAACACCAAGGAGAAACTTGGTATGATCATGCCAAAAGGGTCAGATTGGGCTCCACTTTGGCATGATTTTTTAACTCAAGAATATAAGAATAGTTTACGATATAGGGAGATTATCACAAAGAATCTCGGAAGTCAATTCGCTTATCTGATTGATTAAATACCTCTGAGATAGAGTATTGAGTTAGTGATCCAAATGATTCATTCTGATCGCAGACTCAACTACAATCGCTATATGGGCTCGTAGATGAGCGTTTTATCCTTATGGTAGGAAACATTTAGATCTTATTTTTCTAACCATATGAACTATTCAAAGAAAACAATAAAGCTCATGCAGATCTTATTCTACGATTGGTTATGAAAAAACACCCTAGGACCATTTACAAGCGCATTACAAAAATGCGTGTATGATTCTCACTTTCCATAAAAAAAGCGACATCCAGTATTGAATGTCGCTCTTAATCTTTTCTCAATTCTATTACTTAGATAGCTATCCCAATAAAAGACTTAAAGGCTATTCCCATCAATCCAGTGATCAACATGGTAATTCCTAATCCCTTCAATCCATCAGGTACATTTGAGTATTTCAATTTCTCTCTAATAGCTGCCAGAGCGACAATTGCTAACATCCATCCTATTCCAGATCCAAAACCATAAACAGTTGCTTCAGTGAGTGTATAGTCTCTTTGCACCATAAAAAGTGATGATCCAAGAATTGCACAGTTCACAGCAATCAAAGGCAAGAAAATACCTAGTGATCCATATAGTGATGGTGAAAATTTTTCAATAATCATTTCAACCAACTGAACCATAGCAGCAATCACTGCAATGAACATAATGAACTGTAAAAACTCTAAGTTCACTTCTCCAAGACTAGCACTCATCCAAGTAAGTGCGCCTTCTTTCAATACAAACTCTTGTAGTAACCAGTTGACTGGTACGGTAATCGTCAATACGAAGATCACAGCTGCTCCAAGCCCTATGGCTGTTGATACTTTCTTAGATACTGCCAAGAACGAGCACATGCCTAGGAAATAGGCAAAAATCATGTTCTCTACAAATATTGAACGTATTGCTAAATTTATTAAATCCATGAGTTATCTATTTCTAGTGTTCTACGTATCCCGTTTTACTTCTTTGCACCCAGATGATCAATCCTAGCACCATAAATGCCCCAATAGAATCTACCATCAGACCATTTGTTTGTAGCTGAAACCCTGTGAATTCTGCAATGGCATCGTATATCTTAACATCGAATAGCGATCCAGATCCAAATAACTATCTAAAGAAAGCCACAGCTAATATGATCCAAGCATATCCAAATCCACTACCCAATCCATCAAGTATAGAATCATATGGTTTGTTCCCCATTGCAAATGCTTCCAGACGTCCCATTACAATGCAATTGGTAATGATCAGTCCTACAAATGCTCCAAGCACCTTATACATTTCATAGTTGTAAGCCTTCAATAGTTCACTTACTAGTGTTACCAAAGTGGCTACTACTGCCAGTTGTACAATAATTCTTACACGTCCAGGAATCAAGTTTCTCAAAAGAGAAATAATCAAGTTGGCAAATACTATCACGAAAATCACCGCGATAGACATGATCAGTGTTGGTTCCATTTTGATGGTAATCGCCAAGGCCGAGCATATTCCCAATACCTGTATGGTAATCGGATTATCATCATTCAAAGGATCAGACATGATGCGCTTTCTTCTTTTGGAGAGAAGTGCTTCAGCTGGCTTTTTAATCGGTTGTTCTAAAGTTTCAGTACTCATATTAGTTACTTTATTCTTTATTAATATATGCTAGCTCCGACTGTTCTGCTGTCGCTGCTTTTACTTTTTCAAAATATGCCTGATAACTTTGAAGGTATTGCTTCATCATTGAATTCACACCGTTGGCTGTCAAAGTCGCGCCAGACAGTCCATCTACTTGATGTTCATTTAAGTTTGCATTCCCTTCGCCTTTCAACATTGATACTGACATCATAGCTCCTGATACATCATATATTTTTTTACCGACATATCTGTCTCTAACTTCTGCATCCTTAATTCTAGCTCCTAAGCCAGGAGTTTCTGCTTTGTGGTCAAATGCTACACCAACTATTGTTTCCAAATTTGAATCCAATGCCGCAAAACCCCAAATCTTATCCCATAACCCAGCTCCGTACAATGGTAGAATATAAGCTTCAACCTTACTAGGATCTTGTTCATTCATATACATGAATACAGGATATACTCTATCCTTTGGATCTTTTTTGTAGTTTTTAAGAATATTGACTTCTTCCACCACCATTGGTCCACCCTTAAGGTTAGTAGTTACTTCATCACCATTGAAGTCCACTGCCAAAGACCTAATTCTTTTATTATACATAGCGATGATACTATCTCCCTTTTTCAATTTCTGAACTGCCCCTAAAATCTGTGTCTTAGTATCCAGTTCCACCGACTTCTTCTGAGCAGGTGCCAAGAATTGTGATGTGAAAGACAATAACCCTCCTACCACGATCGTCATGATCGCAGTAAATAATATTACATATCCGTTAGACTGTCGCACGTTGTAACCTCCTTTTTTTGTTAGCTTTTACTACATAATAATCTACTAATGGGGCAAATACATTCATAAAGAGTATTGCCAACATTATTCCCTCAGGATAAGCAGGATTCAGAACCCTGATGATCACTGTGAGCACTCCAATCATAAATCCATAAATCCATTTACCTGTTTCGGTCTGAGCTGCCGAAACCGGATCTGATGCCATAAATACTGCTCCAAAAGCAAGTCCTCCAATCACCAAGTGATAATGTGCAGGCATATCCATAAAACCATTTGCTCCAAAACCATTCAACAATAGACCCATGCCAAATGCACCAGCAAATACACTGAAAATTATTTTCCAACTCCCTGCTCCAGTCATAATAAGAATAGCGGCCCCGATCAAACACATCAGCGTAGAAGTCTCTCCTATAGATCCTGGCATAAATCCAAAGAACATGTTAGAAAAACTATACACATTGTCTGACCATCCCTGACCGAAGTCATTCATAGCGGTCATCATATTGGTGCCTTGGGCTACTGCCTCCGCACCAAGTGCCATTGGTGTTGCTCCAGAATATCCAGCAACAGCTTGCGCGCCATCTCCTAGATAAGTCCAAACCTCACCTGATATTTGTGATGGATATGCGAAATACAAGAATGCTCTTGCGGTCAATGCCACGTTGAGAATATTCATCCCTGTTCCTCCAAATGCTTCTTTAGCAATGATTACAGCAAAAACTGTGGCCATTCCTACTTGCCACAACGGAATAGTCGCTGGCATAATTAGCGGTATCAACATTCCAGTTACCAAAAACCCTTCGTTAATTGGATGCTGTCTAAAAACACTAAATGCAAATTCAGTTCCTAATCCTACGGCATAAGAAACGGCTACTATGGGTAGCACGCGAATAGATCCAATTAATATCTTATCTAAAAAAGCAGCCTCCTGCCCTAATGCTATAAAATGTTGATGTCCTACATTCCACATACCAAACAACAGACATGGCAACATCGAGATGATCACTGTCATCATCAATCGCTTCATATCGATCGTATCTTTTATCTGCGCTCCAACTTTGTGGGTCGTGTGGTTTGGTACAAACAAAAGCGTTTCATGCGCTTCAAATATGTAATAATACTTTTCCCACTTCCCCCCTTTTTCAAAGTGAGGCTTTACTTTGTCAAGTCCGTCTCTTAAAAACTTCATAAATACATTAACTATATTGAATTAAACTCAATCCTTCTCTTACAATTTGCTGAACATTGTGCTTAGAAACATCTATGTATTCACATAGAGCAAGGTCTTCCTCGATTATTTCATATATTCCCAAAGCTTCCATCTCATCAAAATCTTCAGCGAGAATCGCTTTCAGAAGATAAGTTGGTAAAATATCCATTGGCATTACTTTTTCAAAAATGCCTGTTTGTACAAATGCTCTTGGTTCACCATGCTCATTGGTGTCTACAGTGAATTTCTTTTTGGTATTTGCTAACAATCCAAAAGCTCTCTGAAAACTCAATTTATTGGTAGTTGGTTTGATCCAACCAAACATCTCATAGTAGTCTCCTTCTGGAATCACTGTAAGCTGGTTGTGAAAATAACCTAAGTACCCTTCCTTCTCTATCTTATTTCCAGTCAACACATTGCCTGAAATAAATCTCACATTTTCACTGTTAAGATTTCCTTCAACAAACTTATTGATACATGCTCCCATGTAAGTCCTATAGTATTGAGGTTTTTTGACCTCAGACCCCGCTACTGCTATAGTTGTACTGGCATCATATTTACCTTCTAGGAATAGTTTACCAATCTGAATTACTCCATATGGCGTTACTGTCCAAGCAATATCACCCTTATTGATCGGGTCAATGTGATGAATCTGCACACCAACATTACCAGCTGGATGTGGCCCAGACACTTTATTCAGTTGCACATTTTTTGCACTAGTGAATAATGACGATACTTCACCACTTGCATTAGTATTCAAATGAACAGTACCAGAAGTGAATTTCTTCAACACATCTAATCCAGCTTGAAACTCTTTTTCATTTCCTTTGTAGATGAAATCATAATCAGGAGCCAATGGGTGGGAATCAAATGCTGATATAAAGATAGCCTTTGGGGACTCATTGTGATCCGCTATCACCCCAAAAGGTCGTTGCGTGATTTGAGGCCAAACTCCACTTTTCAGCATTTGCTCTTGCACTTGCTCTTTTGTGAGATTAGTAATATCAGAAATAGTATACTGATCAAATGACTCATAAGAGACTTCCTTATCCGCCAGTATTTTTATTTCAAGAATTTTTCTCTTTGCTCCTCTTCTAACCTCTGCTATTTCACCACTCACTGGAGCAGTAAATAACACTTGCTCATTTTTCTTATCATAGAAAATTGGTGATCCTGCCTTCACATCATCACCTTCTTTGATCAGTAATTTAGGCATTTGCATACCAGGAAAGTCAGAAGGTTTGAGCGCAAATGTATCAGGCTGAGAACCTTCAGCTAGCTTCTTATCAGCTTGGCCGTTAAGATTGATATCAAACCCTTTTTTTAGTTTTATATTTTTAGACATCTGTTGTTTTAGATAATATCAAACTGCGTTAAAACGAGGCAAAAATAACAATTTTTCACTCAATATTAACCCTATCTTATTTTAATTAATTAACTTTTTCAAAGGCCAAATTACCCTATCCTTTATGTTCCATTTGATACAGAGATTGCGCTATTCTTGCAGTAGCCAAATTGAGCACTTCTTCTACTTGCTCTTCAAAGATCAAATTGGTTGTATCTACTATAATCGCATCATCTGCTTTTCGTAATGGGCTTTCTTCTCTTGTACTATCTAGATGATCTCTTTTCTTTAAATTTTCTGTTACTTTTTCGAGATCTATCATCTCACCTCTCTCTAGCAATTCTCGCTGTCTTCTCTCGCCACGAATATAAAACTCGGCAACCATAAACACCTTTAGTTGAGCATCTGGAAACACTACTGTACCAATATCTCTACCATCCATCACCACTCCTCGCTGTTTGCCAAGTTTACGCTGTTGTGAGACCATTGCTTCTCTAACTGCTGCAATAGCACTTACTTCACTAACTCGCTCTGACACTTTCATCTGCCGAATATCATTCTCGACATTAAGCCCATTCAAATAAGTATCACAAATATCGCTTTCATCATTAATTCTGAATGAAATAGAAACCTGGTCGAGCGCTCCTTCAACTTCTTTCGGATTCGTGAGTTTGACGTGATTTTGCATGAAATAGAGCGTCACTGCTCTATACATGGCTCCAGAATCTATATACGTATAGCCTAATTCCTTAGCAACAACTTTAGCGGTTGTACTTTTTCCGCAAGCAGAATATCCATCAATGGCAATTGTAATTTTCCCCATAGGTATATTTAGGTCGTTAACAATCTTTTAAAGGACAAGGAATAGGTTTCCCAGGTTTGAGTTTCCCATGCGGCTTTCTCTTAGATGAGCCACACCCACCTAACAATAGCCCCACGATCAAAAACAAAAATAAACGCTTTCTAAAAACACTATTCATATAACACAAATATAGAAATTTAATAAAAATGGTCACCTAGTTATTCAAGATTTTAGACTCTTTTTTTAATGTTTATATTATCATAATTTTTATGTGAGAATATTCACGACCAATGGCACTAAGACGAGGCTTGACTTTGATAAGACATTTTGAAACCTATCTTCTCCCCCGCACCCATCTCACTACTTTTCTGCATCTTTTGATTGAGTGATACATGCTTTATTTTCTGAAACGGAGGCGTCACCAAATCACTCTGAGCAGCTTCGGTAATAGACAGTTTGATAATCACATCCAAGTCTATATCCGAAATAGGCTGATCAGACACTTTTTGATAAAGAAAATTCAGCTGTCCTTCGCCTTCCACTAAAAAGCGATTTTCAAAGTTGATCAATAATCTAGCAACCAAATAACCAGAATCATTGAGTCTAGAATACTTGATACTGTCTGCCATGAAATTATAAATCATTATTTGCCCGAAGTATTTCCTATTAGAGTCTTCCGAAATATAATCACTCTTGACAATCTCATGTTCGCCTGAGAAAGTAACTATATTAGTATGTAATACAAACACTAGCATATCTCCAGCTACCTTCACTTGGAACTCATGATTCGAAACCTCCTCTAAAACAACAGTCACTTCTTTATCTACATCTATTATTTGGCTATTGATCTCGGCTACAATCTGAGTTGCCTGCTGTTTCAAATTTTCAAAGGAATTAAGTAAGTGTTTATAAGTCTTTTGTTTCACTACTGACTTATCCTTGATATGTTGGACGATGTTTTTAATAGGGTCTTGAGAATGGCTCATATTTCGATAATGTTAACATTTATGACACTTGCACGTATGAATATAGAGTAATTAAATCAGATATAAAATCTACACAATGGGCAGAAAACCAGAAGGATCAGCAGAGAAAACGTTTAAGAAATTGGGCAAAAAGATAGATGCACTTATTCAGGAGTTAAATGAGACTAAGGAACAGGCCAAGGAAGAGTACTCAGAGAATATTGATGAATTGAAACGTAATGGAGAGACACTCAAAAAGGGCTTCACAGATTTCAAAGATAATCATAAAGGCCAATGGGAAGATGTTGAGTCAGGTCTGAAGAAAGCAGGAGAAGAATTAAAGAATGCTTTTGATGCTACTTTTAGTAGGAAGGAGTAACAATTTTTTTCATCTAATCATTGATGTTGTGGTGTCAGTCAGGAATCTCACTTTCTTAATGATCTAGGTGTATCGCATTTCTTTATCTATGAGATTACAATACCGCCACTCACGAGACCTATCTAAAAACGATGCATGGAATGACTTTCATAAAATATAGTTCTATACAGTCATTAAGCTACAACCTCTTACGTCAGAATTATCAAACCTACCAAGCACTTCAAAAGTGGTTGGAGACAACTTTCTACCCATATCTTGTGTCTCAATGAACCCACAGGTATGAATATTAGCCAGGTCAATAATATTAAGACCTCCGGTCATACCTTGATCCAACATAGTCAACGGGTCATTGATATCTCTTACGATAATCTTCATCTTTTCATTTTCATGAAAAACACCTGATGATTTGGAATAGGCCTGTGATAGCAATTCCGTCATCCCGTATTCTGAATGAATATTATTAGTTCCAAAACCCTTCTTCAATAAAGCGTGTACCTCTTCTCGTATCATTTCTTTCCTTCTGCCCTTCATCCCTCCTGTTTCCATGACGATTAACTCTGGAAAGTCTAAATCAAACTTCTCAACCATATCAAGTAAAGCGAACGTCACCCCTACCAGCACTGTCTTCTTACTTTTATCATTACTTAATGCTTCCAGCACGCCTATCAATTGCTTAATCTCATCCAAATAGAAGCCTGAGTATTCAGAATCACTTACTTTGATAAAGTGATCCATCATAAAGACTAAAGAAGAATTGTTGCGCTCTAAATAAGATGGTAGAAGTGCTAAAAAATGAAAGTCAGTTATATCTCCATAGCAGTTTTGAAAAATTCCGGAAGCATTTTTCAGATAGTCTTCCAAATTATTCACTTGATGTTTACTGGTCTCCATTCCAGTAGTCCCACTACTTTCAAAAACATGCTCACTTTCCCAACTAGCAGTTTTTATTTGGTGACTTTTAAAAAAAGAAATAGGAAGGAATGGAATCTGGCTAATATTAGTAATATCATCAATCGACACGCCAAGTGTCTGAATATATTGCTTATACAGTAAATTATGACCAGCTTGATAGGTGAAAAGTGCTAACGCCAATTCGTTAAATTCTTCTTCAGATGAATTATTAAGCCGATCTTCAAAACTTTTCAAAAACTCCATTCGTTATATAGATGTATTCTACTAGATGCACGAAATTATCCGATAACTAGCTATTTGCATAATTTTTGATGTGAATTAATAAAAATCAGTAGATTTACTGGAAGCATTATGAATCTAAAAAAACATACAACAAGCATACTGGTACTTGCTCTATTCTCAGTAATAACGGGCTGTTTTGAGGCTCCAAATTTTCCAGATACGCCAAGTATCGACTTCGAAAATGTTGAGTTTAAGCAAGGGGCCAGCATTTTTGATTCACTGATTATATCTATCCATTATGAAGATGGAGATGGTGATTTAGGTTTAGACCAAAGCTTTGATAATGATCCGCGATATGCACCGGGGAGTTTTGTCCAGTTTGCCGATCAGAATTTTGTATCTGTCAAAGATATTGGAACACCGCTCAGTGGCGTTCCGGGCTTCGATGTTGCCCCTCCATTTATAAGGCCATATAGTTGTGTGAATTGGGTAGAAGCAGAATTCACCAATGGAGTAATGGATACGCTTCTTTATATTCCAAATGAAGATAATTTTAACATTTTCGTGAAGTTTATGTTCAGAGCTATAGGCTCAAGTCAAGAAACACCATTTGAAGAATTTGATTGGATAAGCAGTGATGAATTACCAGCTTGTGGCTCTCCTATCGATGGAAGATTCCCAGTTCTTAAGAATACCACTGACAGCAGTGCACCAATCGAAGGTGTCTTGCGATATGGATTCGTATCTACTGGTCTAGTAGACTTATTTGCAGATCGAGAGATCAAACTCGAAATATCTATTCAAGACAGAAAATTACAAAGAAGTAATACAGTGATTATCACTGGCAAAAAAGGTGACAGCTCGACCCAACAAGGATTCACACTAGCTGGCATTCAAACCAACTAGCGTCTTTATCTATTGAATTAGTAAATTTCAGGATACTGATCAGGCTTTGTTTCTGCCATCAAGTCATATACCTTATCAAAAACATCCTCAACACTTGGCTTGGAGAAATAATCTCCATCAGATGAATAAGCTGGTCTATGCTCTTGAGCTGCAATAGTCAAAGGCTTAGAATCCAAATATTTATATCCATTTTGTTCTTCTAAGACTTTTTGCATCATAAATGCTGTTGCACCGCCTGGTACATCTTCATCAGCAAAGACAATACGATTGGTCTTTTTCAAAGATTCTACGATCGTATGATCGATATCAAAAGGCAATAATGTCTGCACATCAATAACCTCACATGAAATGCCTTCTTTGTCAAGCATCTTGGCTGCATCCATAACAATCCTACACATCGACCCATAAGTCACGATCGTGACGTCATCTCCTGATCTTAAAGCATCAGGCACTCCCAATGGCACGGTAAATTCACCAATGTTTTCAGGAATGTGTTCTTTCAATCGATATCCATTGAGGCATTCGATGATCAATGCTGGGTCATCAGATTTCAACATTGTATTGTAGAATCCGGCAGCCTGAGTCATGTTCCTAGGAACTAACACATACATCCCTCTTAAGCTATGAAGGATCATACCCATCGGAGATCCAGAATGCCAGACTCCCTCGAGTCTATGCCCTCTAGTTCTTACAATCAATGGTGCTTTCTGACCACCTTTTGTTCTGTACTGCAAGCAGGCTACATCATCCGATAAAGTTTGCAATGCATACAATAAGTAATCGAGATACTGTATTTCAACGATTGGTCTAAGACCTCTCAAAGAGGCACCTATCGCTTGTCCAATAATAGTACATTCACGAATTCCTGTATCAGTCACTTTTAGATCACCATACTTATCCTGAAGTCCTGCAAAAGCCTGATTGACATCTCCGATCTTACCCACATCTTCACCAAAAGCAAATACTCTTGGATCTCTAGACAAGGCAGCATCAAAACATGCTTGTAATACTTCACGACCATCTACAGCTTCAGCACTTTCATTTATTTGCGCTTTGACCTCCTCAACGTTCAGAGCTGCGCCATCATATTCGCTGTACAGAAAATTGTTATAACGATCCCAGTTGAGAACATCTGCACGTTTCAGCCAAGTTTTTAGTGTCTCTTTACCGTTACCTTCTTCTGCTCTTACTAGTCTAAGAACTTTCCTTGCTGTACGAACCACATCCATTCTGATGGCATTCACCGTATTTGATAAGCCATCCTTAATTGTGGTAAGCTCTGATTGGTGCTGGCTACTACTCGCAATGGCTGCAATAATATCAGCAACCTCAGTAACTTCAATTTTTATATCAGCAACAAATGCTTTCCATGCTGCGTTTTTTGCTTCTTTGGCTGTGTTAACTGCCTCTTTTTCTATTCCTAAAAGTGTAGCTTCATCACTGATTCCATCTTCAAGAATCCATTTTCTCATCTGAACATTGCAATCATATTCCAGTTCCCAAGCTAATCTCTCTTGAGATTTGTATCTTTCATGAGACCCAGAAGTTGAATGTCCTTGTGGCTGAGTGACTTCTATCACGTGAACAATGACAGGGACATGTTCCTCTCTAGACAGTTTAGCAGCTTTTTGGTATGTTTCTACCAACGCTTGATAGTCCCATCCTTTCACAACAAAAATTTCGTAACCGTTCTCTTTTTTGGTTCTTTGAAAACCAGAAAGAACCTTGGAAATACTTCCTTTGGTTGTATGAAACTCTTTGGGCACCGAGATACCATACTCATCATCCCATATAGAAATAATCATTGGCACTTGTAAGACACCACCAGCGTTGACTGTTTCATAGAACATACCTTCAGAGGTAGAGGCATTTCCTATAGTCCCGAATGCAACTTCGTTGCCATTAATTGACAAACCATCAAATTGGTGCAACTCTTTATTACCTCTAAACAACTTAGACGCATAAGCCAATCCCAACAACCTAGGCATCTGTCCAGCTGTAGGCGAAATATCTGCCGTACTGTTTTTATGATTTACCAAATCCTTTAACTGACCATTATCATCAACCATTCTGGTTGCAAAATGCCCATTCATCAATCGACCAGCTGAAGCAGGTTCTTGCTCCACATCAGTATGCGCATACAACTGCGCAAAGTATTGCTGAATCGTCAATTGCTCTATGGCTAACATGAATGTCTGATCACGATAATATCCTGATCTAAAATCACCATTTTGGAAGGCTTTCGCCATGGCTAACTGAGGCAATTCTTTTCCATCACCAAATATCCCAAACTTAGCCTTACCCATGAAGACCTCTTTACGGCCAAGTAAACTTGCTTCTCTGCTCTCGCAAGCTAGTTGATAGTCCTTAAGAATATCTTTGGCCTTTATACTGGATACTTTGTTGGATTTCTTTGCCTTTACTGCCATAAACTTAGTCTTTTGGTAATGATAATCTCTTCCAATTCGGAGCGCAAAAGTAGTCAAAACTGGCCACTTATCAAAACCTATCAAATTGATAGACATAGAAGTTAATTTTGTAATAATAAATTATACAATATATTAATCTTTACATTTCAATATTTTAATTGGAGTTAACCTTTATTTCCCATGTTATATTTTGAAAAAATAACATCCAAATACAGCTTAAAAACTATTTTGTGATAGGTTCGAATATTAGTAGTAGTTATTATATTTGTCTACTAAAAAATTTTGACATCTTTAAAATATATATGCTATGATCATTGGTGTACCCAAAGAGATAAAAAACAACGAAAACAGAGTTGCCTTAACGCCTGCTGGCGCCAAGGAACTTGTCAAAAGAGGACATGACGTTTATGTGCAAACTACTGCCGGTGAAGGAAGTGGATTCACAGACAGCGAATACGAATCGGTCGGAGTCAAAATGCTCCCTACTATCGAAGCTACATACGAAATTGCTGAGATGATCATGAAAGTGAAGGAGCCTATAGAACCTGAATACAATCTTATCAAAGAAGATCAACTAGTGTTTACTTATTTTCACTTTGCGTCTTACGAGCCATTGACAAAAGCAATGATTGAAAACAAGTCAGTATGTCTTGCATACGAGACTGTAGAGCAGTCTGATCGCAGTTTGCCATTACTAGTACCTATGTCAGAAGTAGCTGGAAGGATGTCTATTCAAGAAGGTGCTAAATACCTTGAAAAACCAATGAAGGGGCGTGGAATATTACTAGGCGGTGTACCGGGTGTAAGACCTGCCAAAGTATTAATACTTGGTGGCGGTGTGGTTGGCACGAATGCTGCGAAGATGGCGGCAGGAATGGGTGCAGACGTGACGATCATGGACCTTAGCCTGCCAAGACTAAGATATCTTGATGACGTGATGCCAGCAAACGTGAACACATACATGTCTAGCGAGTATAACATCCGCGAGCTGATTGCCACGCATGATTTGATCATCGGAGCGGTTTTGATCCCAGGGGCTAAAGCTCCTAACTTGATTACCAGAGATATGCTGAAAGAAATGCAATCTGGAACTGTCCTTGTGGATGTAGCAGTAGATCAAGGTGGATGTATTGAGACCTGTAAACCTACTACTCATGAAGATCCTACGTTTATCATCGATGACATTGTTCACTACTGTGTAGCCAATATGCCTGGTGCTGTGCCTTATACTTCTACACTTGCATTGACTAATGCCACTTTGCCTTATGCAATAGCATTGGCCAATAAAGGATGGAAGAAAGCTTGTAAGGATAGTAAAGAATTGAAGTTAGGTCTGAACATCATTAAAGGTGATGTAGTATATGAAGCGGTAGCCGATGTATTCAACTTACCATATGTTGAAGTTGAAAAGCACTTAAGCTAATCACAAACTAGGTTTAACATTAAGGCTGTTTCGTTTGAAACAGCCTTTTTTATTGTCAAAAATTTGGAAACCCATCAATAAATTTTGATGTGCCAGTCTCAAAATCAATTGAGCTACAGAAGTGTTCCATCCCATTAGTAACGATTATGTAGGGTGCTCTGAAAGTCTTATTGTAAGTAGCTGCTTGATCAAAGGCCTCCTTTGAAATTTTTACTGAAGGGGCTTTACATTCTATGATGGCAAATGGGCTTCCAGATCGATCAAATACCTTGACATCTGATCTCTTTTGAAGCTGGTTATAGCCAAGGCCTGATTCAACTTTCATAAGTGATTTCGGATATTTCAATTCATTGATCAGGAAGTGCATAAAATTTTGACGTACCCACTCTTCAGGAGTAAGCACTACCATTTTTTTTCTAGCACAATCATAAATAAATGGCTTTCCTTCTCTATTTTTGATTTGAAGCTCGTACTTAGGTAGGTTCAATACTGGTAACTCCACTATCGGTTGTATGGCTGATTCATACTCAAAAGAACAAAAATCATGAACACTAAAAAAGATATCGTAGAGAATTGGTTGCCAAGATATACAGGAACTCCGTTAGAAGGTTTTGGAGAATACATCTTACTGACCAACTTCATCAACTATGTGCACACTTTTGCAGAGACAAACAATGTTGAAGTTATTGGAAAAGACAAACCAATGCAGACTGCCACTGCCAATAATATCACAATAATCAACTTTGGAATGGGTAGTGCCATGGCAGCTACAGTGATGGATTTACTTTCTGCAATTCACCCGAAAGCTACGCTCTTCTTAGGTAAGTGCGGAGGACTAAAAAAGAAAACAAAACTTGGTGATCTAATCCTTCCTATTGCCGCTATTAGAGGTGAAGGTACGAGTAATGACTATATGCCACCTGAAATTCCTGCATTGCCCTCTTTCAGCCTGCAGCGTGCAGTATCTTCAATGATAAAAAAACACGAATTAGATTATTGGACAGGTACTGTTTATACTACTAATCGAAGAGTTTGGGAACATGATGAGAAATTTAAAAAATACTTACGCAAGACTAGAAGTATAGGTGTTGATATGGAAACAGCTACTCTTTTCACTGTTGGATTTATGAATGAAATACCAAGAGGTGCTTTGCTGCTCGTCTCTGACAACCCAATGGTTCCACATGGCGTGAAAACATCAGAAAGTGACAAAGCGGTAACGACTAGCTTTGTCAATCATCACCTTCAAATTGGTATTGAAGCGCTTGAAGAATTGGCAAATTCAGGTGATTCTGTGAAGCATTTGAGGTATGACTAAAATTTAGTCTTATTTATCCTCATCAATAGGTTATCCAGTAGAAATCATTACCGCCATTTGCAATAGTCAACTGATGGTAAGGGTTTCTATGTTACTCAGCGAAATAACTTATATCAGAGTATAAATACTTATAATGATTAATCATCGCTATCTGAAGAGTCGTTTTTAACAAAGGGCATCTTGGTGATTGCTAACAATATCATTCCCACAATAAAGAACAATCCCAGTGACAATGCGCTATTGCGCATAGATCCAGTCACATGTTCAATCACCCCATAAGACAATGTTCCAAATACAATTGACACATTGAAAGTCACATCGTAGAAGCTAAAATAACTCGCGGTATCTTTAGTATCTCTAGGAATTAATTTAGCATAAGTAGCTCTAGACAAAGCTTGAATTCCTCCCATAACCATCCCTACCACAAAGGCTAGTACATAAAATTGATTCTGCGTAGCTACAAAGTAAGCCGCGAAACAAATCCCTATCCAGATCACTATCATGATCATTAAGGATGTCTTATTACCACGTAGTTTAGATACGTATGCAAATAAATATGAGCCTCCTATTGCCACCAACTGTATGATCAGTACAGTCAATATTAATGCCCCTGTATCCATATCAAGTTCGTTGGTTCCAAATAAAGTTGCCAGATACATCACAGATTGTGCTCCCGCATTATAAAAGAAAAATGACATTAAGAAGTTCTTTAACATTGGGAGATCTACCAAACTTTGATAGACCTTCCTTATTTCCTTATACCCTTTCATCAACAAATCTTTAGTGATAGTCTGATCCCTATTCTTCTCTGGCAATCTATTGAAAGTAATTTGTGCAAACCCGGCCCACCAAATCCCGACTGTAACAAAGGATATCTTAGCTGGTAGAGAAGTACCCGCTTCCATTCCAAACCATTCAGGCATTTGAAGCATTGCCAAATTTAAAATCAATAGTAAAACACTCCCTACATAACCAAAGGAATACCCCCTTGCACTTAATTTATCATAGCTATCGGCTGTCGAGATCTCAGGAAGAAAAGCATTGTAAAAAACTAAGCTTCCAGAATAACCAATACTCGCAATTACTGACATCAATATCCCATACTCAATATTATCACCGTCAAAAAAGAATAGTCCAATACAAGCTGCTGATCCCAAATAGGAGAATATCTTAAGAAAAATCTTCTTTTTTCCTCCATAATCTGCCATTCCGGTCAATAGTGGCAGTATTAAAGCTGTAAATAAAAATGAAAAAGACAGTGCATAAGAGTACAAAACTGTATTGGGCAGTTCCCAACCAAAGAAAGAGATTAGACTTGATCCATCTGCACCTTTAGTTACAGCTTCATAGTATATGGGGAATACGGCTGTAGTAATTGTCAATGAATAGACTGAATTGGCCCAATCGTACATGCACCATGCATTAGTGACTTTCTTATTATTTAACTCCATGGGGGTAAGATAGCATGAGTTGAGAGTAAATCAATATTCTAATTAGATTCCTAGCTCTTTTTAAGAGTCTTCAGTAGGGGAATCTATGGCACTCTGTAGATTGAAATTCCAAAATCTCTGTGTACTACATCAGTAATCACTAATAAATCATAAGTCCATATACAATCGTTTGAAGACCCGAATAAGTAGTGGAAAGAATACTAGGTATAAAAAAAGCCTTTCTGAAAATCAGAAAGGCTTTTTAAACAAAAAAATTATATTAACTAGTCATCTAAATTTAGAATGGTAGTATAAAGTACTTTACGAGCATTAGCTTCTCTTAGCTCAAGTTGAACATCAGAGATAAGACCCATTTTCGCTTCTTTATCGACTTTCAAAGCGATGGTAATTTGATCACGTTCAACTTCATTGAGTTTATCTTTCTCCTGAAAAACCCACTTGACCAATTCATCTGTACCGATAAAAACATCATTCGCTTGAATTCTAGGTTCTTTACCAAATACAGGTATCATTCGTTTCGTGGGCTTGCCTATATACAAGTAGCTTACCAATGATTTCCGTTGAAGCTTCTTCAATTCAGTAGCTGCAGGTACTTTTTGTTCTACGTTGATAGTAGTCTCTCTAAGTACAGTAGTTACCATAAAGAAGAACAATAGCATGAAAATAATATCTGGTAATGCAGATGTTGGTATTTCCGGATCTTCCTTTTCCTTTTTGCTAAACTTTGACATTAGTTACCTCCTATTTTACTTGGTTCAGCGATAGAGATGTTTTTAGGAAATGACACTTCGCCATCCTTCAACCCTCTACCTATATTGTACAATTTCTTGTTTTCTGGATCTTTTGTATCTGAAGACAAATCCCTCCATTCTTGAGGTGTCACCCCTGCACGTGCGGCATACATCTCAGTATAA
The DNA here is from genome assembly GCA_034112085.1 of Cyclobacteriaceae bacterium. Lineage (GTDB taxonomy): Bacteria > Bacteroidota > Bacteroidia > Cytophagales > Cyclobacteriaceae > JAWUWD01. Next base: position 30,311 of record JAWUWD010000050.1, on the reverse strand, counting down.
GCCTGATTGAGTTCATTCAATACAACAATATACATCTCGTAACTTGTACCTCTATCCGTTTTAAAAGAAACAATAGCATCCTTTGGATTATCAGACATTTCTGGGTCTTTACCATTGTTCAAAACAAATTCAGTGACCATATCACTAATCTCAGTAACGTCCGACATCGGTTCTCCTTCCACCAATAAACGATCTGCAGAGTTTACATAAACCTTAAACAGATTGTGATCCTTGATTTTAACATCAATGTCCTCTATATCGTCTGGCTTAGGAGGCAATTGCATCAAGATACCTTTATCATTTGCAATCGTAGTGGTTACCAAGAAAAATATCAGCAGCAAGAAAGCGATATCCGCCATCGAGCTAGAGTTAATCTCTGGTTTACCTCTTTTCTTCTTAGCCATTATTTTAGCGTTTTATTTATTTCTGTATAAATGATCGCTGCAAATGCGATTCCCATTAACAAATACATCATTGTAAGTACTCCTCCCACCAACTGAGACAAACCCTCACCTACATCTTTTGTCGTGTACATTGCAGTAACTTCATTATCTGCAATAAGCCATGATATCAAAAATACCACAAGCAATCCACCAACGCCTACCCCAGCTTTCATAAGATGCTTAGGTTCGTCTAGTGCTTTTATCAACGGTAGTATAATGGCTGCCACCAATGCTATTGCAAATAGAACGTAGGCCAGATAAATACCGAATTCTGAAACAAAAACTTCCATGTTTTTTGATTTTTTTGGTTTACAATTTATTTAGACACATTGTGCTTCACAAGCACATCTACCAATGTGATAGACGCATCCTCCATGCTATTCACAAGAGAATCAATCTTAGACACTAAATAATTGTAGAATACTTGTAAAATAACCCCTACAATAAGACCAGCAACTGTAGTCAAAAGTGCCACCTTGATACCGTTTGCAACAATCTGAGGTGAAATATCACCAGCTGCTTCAATCGCATCAAAAGCACCAATCATACCGATAACTGTTCCCATAAATCCGAGCATAGGTGCCAATGCAATAAACAAAGATACCCAAACAAGTCCTTTTTCTAATTTACCCATTTCGACAGATCCGTAAGAGATGATAGACTTCTCTACCATTTCGATACCTTCTGACATCCTCATCAATCCTTGTGTAAAGATAGATGCTACAGGTCCTTTTGTATTTCTAGTTACTTCCTTAGCAGCTTCAACACCACCTGAAGCCAATGCATCCTCTACACTAGCCATAAGTTTTGTAGTGTTAGTAGTTGCCATATTCAAAGTAATGATTCTCTCAATAGAGATCGACAATCCAATGATAAGACAAAGCAATACAGCTCCCATAAATTCCCATCCACCTTCGATGAACTTTTCTTTCACTTTTTGGTGAAATGATAGTTCTTCTTCGGCTTCTTCTTCGACAGCAACTTCAACAGGTGCAACTTCTTCAACAGGAGCTTCTTCTACTACAGTGGTATCAGCCTCAACTGCTGAAGAGTCTACCGTTTCTTCAGTATCAGCTTCTTCAGTTTCCTGAGCCATCAATTTTGTAGAGTACCCGAGGGTTAAAACTGCTACAATTGCAAATAAGGTCAATAACTTTTTCATAGTTCAATTGTTAAAAATAATCTCAATAATAGGTTAAACTGTTTTATTTATTGTTTCTAATGATTCAAGACAAACAACGCAGAGAGGAAGGGATTCGAACCCCCGGTACCCTTGTGGGGTACACTCGCTTTCCAAGCGAGCACCTTAAGCCACTCGGCCACCTCTCTGTAAATAGCACAATCGGGCTTTTCCGATTTTCTGCGCAGGCACAAATAAATCAATAAAAATGGCTTAATGCAAGAAGAATATTATTTTTAATCTCCTCAAATATTACATCTCAATATATCTAAAAATCAGCTCATTTCAGCACATATTGGCTGTTTCAGCATGATTTTTAATTGATTAAATTCCAAATCATCTCTCTTAAACAACACCATTAGCTTGGTAATAGCAGCTTCAGTAGTCATATCTCCACCATTTATCACACCGATTTCCTTTAGTTGACTACTCGTAGCATACTTCCCTTGAACGACCTCTCCCCCAACACATTGTGATATATTGATTATTATAATGCTATTGGCTATAGCTTGCTTTAACTCATCTATAAACCATACATCTGTCGGGCCATTTCCAGAGCCAAATGTTTCCAAAACTACCCCCTGAAGTCCTTCTATATTCAAAATAGCTTTTACTTGTCGAATAGTTATCCCAGGAAATAGCTTCAATATCACTACATCACTTGAGCATTTACTGTAGTAAACCAATTGATTGCCCGGCTGATAATGAGATATTATAGGTTGATTATATTTGATATTGATGCCTGCCTCGGCTAATGGCGGACAATTATCAGATTCAAAAGCATCGAACTGTTGACTCTCCACTTTCCTTGTACGATTTCCCCTGAGCAATAAGCTACCGAAGCAAATACATACCTCCTTAATCATGGGTAGATCATCTCTCCCTTTAGTGGAAGCTATTTCAATGGCCGTTATTATATTCTCTCTTGCATCCGTTCGTGCTGAAGCTATAGGTAGCTGAGCTCCGGTTAGTATTACTGGCTTATTGAGCCCCTCTAACATGAAACTCAATGCGGAAGCAGTGTATGCCATCGTATCGGTTCCATGAAGAATCACAAAACCATCAAATTCATCGTAATGATCATGGATAATATCTCCGATTATTTCCCAATGTGTTGGATTGACATTGGAAGAATCAATAGGATCATTGAACGCAGCAACTGTAAGATGTAAATCAAATGTCTTGAGAGATGGTATATGGTCTAAGATCGATTCGAAGTTAAAAGGAACAAGTGATCCACTCTGGCCTGCCACCATCCCCATAGTTCCTCCAGTGTAAATCAGCATAACAGACGACTGGGGTGCATTGGGTGATGCAGTGTCTATTTTTATTTCTCTGTAATTGCTCATTGCTCTTATTTGTTCCATTGATATTTAACCAGTTATTTCATTTTTACTGAATATCATCTTAGCGTTATTGGTTGTTGCTTCTTTCACTAATTCTGCATCAATATCTTGCAATTCCGCTATTCGATTGGCTACCAATTCGACATAAGCAGGTTCATTGCGTTTACCGCGATGCGGCACAGGGCTCAAATAAGGACTATCCGTTTCCAAAACTAGCTTATCTAAAGGTAGAGATGGGATTACTCTGTCCATTCCTCCATTTTTGAAAGTAGCTACTCCCCCAATCCCCAAGTAAAAACCCAACTCTATTATTTTTTCTGCTTGTTCTAGATTTCCTGAGAAACAATGAAAGATTCCTGATAATCTATCATCTTTCTTTTTCGTCACCAGATCTATGGTCTCATCTATCGAATCTCGACAATGTAAGATCGCTGGTATTTCATATTGCTTTGCAAAGTCCAACTGTACGTTGAGTGCCTCTTGCTGCTCTGCCCAAAATGTCTTATCCCAATATAAGTCTGTCCCAATCTCACCTACCCCTGCAAACTTTCGTTTTGCCAACCACTCTTCCACTATATATAGTTCTTTTTCAAAGCCCTTCTTGACTGAACAAGGGTGAAGTCCCATCATAGAAATACATTTATCAGAATACTTCTCTTCCAGCTCCAACATATCATCAATCGAAGCATGATCGATATTGGGCATGTAGATTTTCTCTACTCCCAATTCATCACTTCTTGAGATCACCTCATCAATGTCATTTTTAAATTCTTCTGTATAAATATGTGCGTGCGTATCTATCATTGACATCTACTTAATCCAGTTACATGGGTAAAGTCACAAAATTAAGATTATAGATGCCACATACAAGATTGTCCAGTATTAGCTGAGCATGTTCAAGGTTCAACATTAAATGTTGAACCTCTCAGAGTTGATCTTGTTCATTCAGGTTCAAGATCAATAAGTCCTTCCTTTCCACTTCACCTCGAATGGCAACCAATAATATAGTACTGAGGTAATGGCTATAATCAAGGCATAAACTTCGTAAATAACGATGGATAAAAATCGAAAAGGCAACTGCAATCGATACCGCATGACACTCATAAAAGCCATTCTTAATAACAGTTTAATCACCACAAGGATAAGAGCAAGGTCAGTATCTATCAATAGCATAATCGTTGCCCCTAGATAAAATAGTGGTTGTAAAGACAAAAGACCAATCACCAGCCGTGGTAACTGAATAGCTCCTTTCATCCATCGCTTGCGCTGATTGAGTAAGTTGAGAAAACCATTGATTGGAAGAGTTTTGCCAAGTACTTCTTTCTGATAGACATGAGCACACTGATATCCCCTTTCTTTTACATACTTGAATAGTTCATAATCTTCGGTAATCGAAAATGGCAGAGCTTCATACCCGCCAACAGATTGATAAGCCTCTTTACTTATAATCATATTATTGCCCATTCCTGTTACCGGCTTATTCAAATCTGTGACTACTTTGATCATTGCTAACCCATAAAGCCAATCCAGATCTTGCAAACGATTCCCCTCAACATGAGTGACACCAATCGCTAGTCCAATATTTTCAGTCATAGCAGATAACATACTTTGGACCCAGTCTTTTGGTAAAGACATATCTGCATCAGTGATCAAGTAATACTCACCTCTTGCTTGTTGGACAAGTTGTGCGAGCGCATTAGCTTTCCCATGCTGTTTACCGACCTTCTCTGTGATATCGAATACCTTGATGTGCTCGAATTTCTGAGTGTATTCATTAAGCATGATCAACGTTCCATCTTCCGAGGCATCATTCCCAACTAAAATTTCCAACTTATCAGTCGGATAAGAAAGCCTCAAAAGACTATCTAGACACCTTTTAACATTGGCCTCTTCATCCTTCATCGCTACCAGAATAGATACGACAGGAATTTTATCACAATCCGATACAGTGTACTTATTATTATTAAAAAGGAATAAAAAAATTAGAAGAAGATCTCCAAAAAGAATCGTTATCAACACGATAAGCAATCCCAGCATCATAGCGTTTTAAATTCAAATCCTAGTTCTCTAAAATGATCTATATATCGCGGTAATGCATGTATCACATTCTCTTTCGCTTTAACGTTGTCATGAAAAACGACAATTGAACCACTGCGTGTTGCCTTAATCGTATTATGTAGACATTTCTCTGGAGATAAGCTTTGATCGAAATCTCCCGATAACACATCCCACATAACTATTTGATGTGTATGCTTTACCCGATTGATTTGTCTTGAACCTATTTTGCCGTATGGCGGTCTAAACAAAGGGAGTAACTCACTTCCCTTAATTTGATCTAGTTGCTCATCACAAGATTCTATGTTATGAACATAGCTATCCAGTTCAGTTTTCCATCCATCCAAATGCTGTGAGGTATGATTTCCTATTCGATGACCAGCTTCTATTACTTTACTTAACAGTTCAGGATGCTTCTTAGCATTGTCTCCAACGCAAAAGAAAGTGGCTTTGACATCATACTGTTTAAGCGTGTTCAATACCATAGGAGTAATCTCTGGAATGGGTCCATCATCAAATGTGAGGTAAATAGACTTTTCACTTCTCGATCGATGCCAGGTAAGTGATGGATAAAACCATTGTAATATAGTAGGTGTACGGTGTCTATACCACATTACTCCACGCGACATGTCAACATGGTAATATCATCTTTGTAGGCATTTTTCCCTTTGAAATCATCAAGCTCTAAGATAATATCGTGATGAATATCCTTCAAATCTTTGTAATGGTACTGCTTGAAATACTCTTCAAGTCTTTCTGGCCCATATTCTTCATCAGCCTCATTTTCTGTCTCAGTCACACCATCCGTATAACAAAACAGTGTGAAGTCCTCAAGGTCATCAATAAAACCTTCGTTGATAAACGGCAATGGTTCAAACATGCCCAATATGGTAGACCCGTCTTCCAACAATCTAATTCCATTCTTCCTATCTATTAATAAAGGTGCATTGTGTCCTGCATTGACATAGATCAGTGTCTTAAGTGAGTGATCATATATGGCTGTAAAACAGGTGATGAATTTTTCGCCTTTGGCACTCTCCCTAATTTGAAAATTGAGTGCATGAACGATCTCTGTCAGATTAGGCGTTTGACGAATAAGCGTTCTTAATGATGCCTGGAAATTTGACATTAAAATAGCCGCAGGAATACCTTTTCCAGAAACATCTGCCACACAAATCAAAAACTGATTCTTATTAATAGGGATATAATCGTAATAATCCCCCCCCACTCTATCGTGTGGCAAATAGCTTGCCTCCACTTTTAGTTTAGGCGTGTTAGGTAAATTATCAGGAAATAAAAACTGTTGAACATCACTGGCAATTTCTAACTCCTTTCTAAACGCTTCTTGCTCAAGCTCTTTCCGAGCGAGCTTTTTATTTTCTATCGCTACTATGATGATATTACTCAATGCTTGAATAAACTCACTACCTAGTCCTCCTTTATCACCATCACCGGCTACAAAAACCAACCCCAAGGTTTCATGCTTATGAAATACTGGGATCAAATAATCAAACTCGTTGAAATGTGATGGACAGTCTATATCTTCTAACTTAGCGACCGTGCGCAATGCGTTAAAGCACACATCCATTGCTTCTACAAAAAAATCGTGAGCCGTACCATGATTCACTTTACAACTCCACTCTTCATCAAACACATATAAAGCCAACTTTCTTACATTGAGATTAGCCCGTAATGTGAAATCATATATTTTATATAGAGCCTCTTCCGGCAAGTTATTATTAACTGCCTGAGTAATCTCCAACACGGCATTCAGCTCGAGTTGTTTTAGCTTTAATTGATCATCTGCTGTGAATGTATTCATTCATGTATTTTTTTACGATCACAAGTTAATTATTTACTTTCAACTCCACTTCCTTAAAGCAAAATTACTAGTCATTTTTCTTTTTACTAATTTTATTAGTTATAATTAACTACTTATAATCTACACATATCAACCTTAACAAACGATACCAGTTAATTTTACTAAAAAATTTGGGAATTAATTAAAATCCCTCTAATTTCACGAAAAAGAATTCAAGAAAACCCAACATATTAAGTCATGAGTGATCAAACTGAAAAACTAAAAGCATTACAACTTACCATAGAAAAGCTCGAAAAAAGTTACGGAAAAGGTGCTGTGATGAGACTCAGCGATGAGAAAGTTATGGATATACCTGCAATCTCTACTGGATCACTAGGGCTTGATGTTGCCTTGGGGATTGGTGGAATTCCAAGAGGAAGAGTAACTGAGATTTATGGTCCAGAATCTTCTGGTAAAACAACACTTACCATGCACTGCATTGCTCAAGCACAAAAAGCTGGAGGGCTCGCTGCATTTATAGATGCTGAACACGCTTTTGATAAAACTTAAGCGGAGAGTCTCGGTATAGATACTGAAAACCTGTTGATATCTCAGCCTGACAATGGTGAGCAAGCACTGGAAATCGCAGAACATCTTATCCGATCTGGAGCTATAGACATAATTGTAATTGATTCTGTAGCTGCGTTAGTACCAAAAGCTGAGCTTGAAGGCGAAATGGGAGATAGCAAAATGGGACTTCAAGCACGTTTGATGTCTCAAGCGTTGAGAAAGTTGACGGGTACGATTAACAAAACTGGTTGTGCATGTATCTTTATCAATCAGCTTAGAGAGAAAATCGGTGTGATGTTCGGGAATCCTGAAACGACTACTGGTGGTAATGCCTTGAAATTCTACGCTTCAGTAAGACTAGACATCAGACGTATCGGTCAGATCAAGGAAAGTGCTGCTGAAGTAACGGGTAACAGAACTCGTGTAAAAGTGGTGAAAAATAAAGTTGCTCCTCCATTCAAAATCGTGGAATTTGACATCATGTATGGAAAAGGGATCTCGAAAGTAGGGGAGATTATTGATATCGGGGTAGAACTAGAAGTTATCAAAAAAGCTGGTTCTTGGTTCTCTTATGAAGGCAACAAACTCGGTCAAGGTCGTGATGCGGTAAAAGAAATAATCCTCGATAATCCAGAGATGATGGAGGATATGGAAATGAAAATTAAAGCTAAGATCGCAGGAGAAGAAATCACTAAACCTTTCAAGAAGGAAGCTACTTCATAAAGCGCACCTCCTAACTTCAAGTCTTACCAAGTCGTCTAGAAGACTCGGTAAGACTTACTCCTCTTTTTACGGCAGATCTCCCGTTAATCAATAGGTATGAATTCGATTGAAATCATACTTATTAACTTTTCAGAGACTAGAAGACGGAGTATCAATTTGTGGAAAGGAATTACAAAGGAGTATTTGACTTGGAGACCGGATCAAAAGGCACTTTCAATCATCGAAATGATAAGACATGTACTAGAGACCGAACAGCTCTTTCATGTCATCATTAAGAATAGAGGCAATCTTGGAGGCTATTCATCTCCTTGGCATAATCTACCATATAAAGGGCTCCAACCTTAACTTGAATTTTCTCAAAAATATCATGATGAATTTATCCATGATATAAAAGGCTATTCAGAATCGGATCTAGATCAAATCAGAATAGAAAGAACCGAAGTCGGCCAAAGCAAAACATTAGGTAACTACCTGATGAGAATTGCTTATCACGAGTCAGTGTATACCGGACAAATATTAGATTATTTGAGAACTGCAGAAGTTGATCGTCCTCAAGTATGGGATTGACAAAAAATGGTAGGCATCAAAAAAAGCTGGCTCCGTACTTACGTAACCAGCTTTTTATTATTGAGTACTCCTAATTAAACGAAACTTCCTTAATCCTATTCCAGCTAACATAAGTGGGATTGTCTTTTCCTGTGAAAACAAGTATCCCGCTATTCTTTTCTGACACGTCTTGACCATCACCAAGGACAATCGTCTCTCCATTTTTCAGTGTCACATTACTGTTGTCATAATTTTTAGGAGATATCTTACTAACTGACCTGAATGGTAAGATGTATTCTATGTCATCAGACTTACCTTGCAATATTTCAAAATCATAAGATTCATCCAAATCGAAAATCAATTTACCTTTTAGAGATTCTCCATCCATAGTCTTTACAACACCTGTCAATTCGTTTTGAGCCCCAAAGCTTCCATAAGATTTTGGTGCATCCGTAGGCTTTTGAAAAGTCACCATTTTAAATTCCTCCCAAGGAATATCTATTCTACCGAACTTCTCACTAGTCACTATAATACCCTTGTTCTCAGAGTTGACATCATTAGTGCCTCTGAGCGTCATTTTTCTTCCCGACTTAAGAACTACATAACTACTTCTTGATCCATTTCTTTCGATCGATTCAATTTTACCAAACTGAATCGAAAGATCACTATCGTCTGTGTCTCCATCTAGTTTATCAGTACTTATCCTTTCGTCATGATCCCACTGTATATATCCAGTAAACGATCCACCATAAGTTCTAACTGTACCGTAAAGTGGCTCGCCAAATTTATCTTCAATGACCTCTGGTGTGTTCATGAATTCAATTTCGTCTATTCGCGACCAGCTAAGATCCACTTCACCTAATTCTGGATCCATAATTTTAATTTTAGTGCCGATATCATTATATCCACTGCCGTCAATCTCAATTCGATTCCCATTCTTAAGTGTTATTTCGGCTCGCTCTCTTCCGGTAGGCGTAAGCTTCTTCATCTCTCCAAACTGACAGGCAAACTGGTGATCATGACGATTATCTTTATCGTAGTGTGTCCAGTTATTGTCGAACCATGATTCCAATCTACTCTCCCATCGATTTCCCCACTCATTGTGACTATTATCATAATGCTCATCCAGTGATCTTTTATCCTCTCTAGACAAATAATCTAAGTTGTTATTTTCTTCTTTGGATGCGTTGAACATGTCAGTCCAGTAAACTTCTTCCTTGCCCCACCTTATAGGACCTGTGAAACTCTTTCCATCGATCGTTGTTACTTTTCCATAAATAAAACCTGAGTCTTGACCTTGAAGCGTTGTGAATGAAGCGAACATACAGATCGCTAAAGTTGCTAAAATTGAGTTGCGTTGTTTCATGAGTATTTGAGTTTTGTTGTGCTAAGTTCTTGTTGTATATGATTGATATTTCAAAGGTGAACAATCTCTTTACACTATAATACAAGAAGGAGATGAGATGGACTATTAGATTACCGAATCGGGATAATAGCTTGATGAAGGTTTATTTGATATTGAAGACTAGGGTAAAAACTCAATGATTACCTATATAGGTTGCACAATTACAATTTACATGAATGTACAAAGCGCTACTGAATGAACGTAAAAGGAATTACAAATCTAGCCACTTCTTGAAATCTGGCGTACGATCAGCACTGATCACAATATCATCTTCTGCAGCTGGAGAAAGTTCGATTTTCATCCGTCCCTTGAAATAAGGATGAATCTCACTAATAGCCTCAAACTTGACAATAAACTTCCTATTGGCCCTGAAGAATATTTTGGGATCAACTTGCAAATCAATCACTTCTAATGTCTGATCACAAGGATACTTCTTTCCGTCTAGTGTGACAATATAGGTCAGCTTATTGAGACTGTAGAAGTAGGATATTTTACCCACTGGAACTGCCAATATCTTTTGACCAGCGCGAATCATAAATCTTGACTTATGTTCATCCTTTCCTGCATTGATCATCTTGATTATCTCTTGATAAGAGGCCGTTTCTTCTTGTACAACTGGTACCGTGTTGAGTTTAGATAATGCCTTCTCCATTTTCTCCTTCTGAATGGGTTTCAGAAGATAATCTAAGCTATTGACCTCGAATGCCTTTATCGCATACTGGTCATAAGCTGTCGTGAATATCACTGGATTCTTATAGTCGATCTCTTCAAATAATTGAAAGCTCAGACCATCCAAAAGTCTTATATCACTAATTACCAGATCAGGGGTTTCATTAATTGAGAACCAATCTCTTGCAGATTCCACTGATTTGAGAATCGCCAAAACATTCAATGATTCATCAATTTCAGTCAGTAGTGCAGAGACTTTTTGACCTGCTAGTGTTTCGTCTTCAAGAATAAGTACATTCATATCAATTGACCATTTAGACCTCTTCTACCTCGATGAGCGGTATAGTAACACAAAATTGTGACTCTGATTGATTGATCTCAACCTTTCTATCTGTAAAATAAGCATATCTACTCCTAATATTATCTAGTCCGCTGCCTGATGACTCTGCAGGTATCTTTTGTAGGTTGAGTGAATTGCAAACGGTGATCGAAGAACCATCAGAAGTGAGTTCGACAACCAAAGGCTTCTTCTCACTGATTGCGTTGTGCTTGACTACATTTTCTATCAGCAACTGAATACTCAATGGAGGAAGCATTTTCAGCAAGGCATCTTGCTCTACGTTGATATTGAATATAATTAGCTCCTCGAATCTAGTTTTCATTAAATAGATATAGGCTTCAATAAAATCGAGCTCATCCTGCAAACATATAAGATCTTCGTCCTTTGTTTTCAACAATGCTCGATAGACATCCGAAAATTTATCAAGAAAACGCTTAGATTCATTGGCATCCTTATCAATCAATGCTGAAAGAATATTCAAATTATTGAATAAAAAATGTGGATCTAAGTGATTTTTGAGGTTGTCGATCTGAGACTTCAATGTTTCTTTTTTAAATTTCTCTGTTTCGAAAGCAGAGTTCTGCCAATGTTTCAAAAAGTGAAGGCTGAAATAGATGCTGAATATTGGAACAAACATCACCAATCCATAAACATTCATCACGATCACTTGCTCGATGATAGGTGGCTGAGTAGTGAGGACTAGTTTGAAAGTGAAGTAGGCGAGATTGATAACAATAAGAGAATATATCAACCCTAAAAACAGATGTGTAAAAAGTCGTCTTCGCCCAAATTTCAGCCATGGCAAATGTCTATTGAATTGTCTGGAGATCAAACTATTGCCCAATACCAATAGCACTAATATGACAAGTATCCAGCCAATCGTATAGTACAAATCAATGGAGAGATCCAGAGTGTACATATAGTAAGCCAGGAGCGTCAACAAACTAATAATAACCGATATCAGAATTATATTCTTACGCAAAACTAAAGTATTAAGTGCAGTCACTAATGTAGTAATTATTCAAAAATGATTTCAGTGACATCCTTCCATTCAATATGCAGTGGTTCCTTATTTTGAGAATCAAAAACCAAAATACCAGCGTTGCTTTCAGTAACATCTCTACTATCACCCAATAGAAGTTCTACTCCATTTTTCAACTCAACTATGGCATAGTTATAATTTTTAGGTGCTATTCTCTTGATATTCCTAAACGGAATTTTGTATTCAAGCTCATCGTCCATTCCTTCTAGTAATTCCAAATTCCATTCTTCGTCTAAGTCAAATATTATCTTTCCGCTAACTTCTCCCCCTCTGTATTGTCTTACTTTCCCTTTCAACTCAGCAATCTTGTAGCTCGAATATGAATCTCCAGACTCTTCCACATCTTCGAAAGTGACTGACTTAAATGCTCTCCAAGGAATATCAACCTTTCCAACTCCATCTACCGTCACAATGATTCCTTTATTTGAATCATTCACATCATTACTCCCACTTACTTGAAATGACCTCCCGGATTTCAAATAAACTTGACTAGAGTTTCCACGATTTTCGATCTTACCAATCTTATCAAACGCAATCGATACTTCTCCATCTCTCGTGTCGCCATCAAGTTTATCTGTCCCTATACGTTCGTCATGATCCCATTGAATAAATCCTGTCATCTTACCCTTTCGATAGGTCTCAACCGTTCCATAAATGGGCTTTCCTAAGGTCTCTTTAAGGTTTTTAGGGGTTGGCAAGAATTCGACTTTTCTAATCCTATCCCACTTAACAGTAATCAAACCTAAGTCTTGATCCAATACCCTAATACTAGAGCCCACATCGTTATATCCTGAACCGGACAACCTTATTTCTTCTCCATTTTTCAGTTTTGCGACAACTCTACCATCTCTGTAATTGATAATCTCTTGTAGATCACCAAACTGACTAGAAAATAAGTGGACAGTCTGAGTAGATCTATCGTCCCAAATTGAAAACAGTCTCCAGTCAAAATTGTAATTATTCTTCTTCTGTCTTGATTTATAAGTGCTGTATAAGTTATCGACCTTGGATGTATTGAAGTGATCATTCCAATAGGCCTCTTCTTTTCCCCAGCGGATTTGTCCGACATAGGTATCATTGGATGTGTATACCTTCCCATAAATAAACCCTTCTGCACTTTGTGCCTTGAGTTCAGTCACTGTAATGAAAATTGCGACTAGTAAGCCCAATAACAGTTGAAGTGTTTTACGATGTTTATACATATAGTCAAATATCTTTTCTGTAGCGTTCATGATGCTATTTACGGCAATTAACATTTAATTGACATCAATAAACGCTAGGTTGGGAGATAACTATACTGAACTGAGACAAGTAGTTACTGAATCTGACTAGTTCTCAAAGGTAACTTCTACTTTCACCAGCTCATTAACATTATCTCCACGCCTATTTTTAGCTGATTGCCACCCCGTACCTTCTTTGATCAAACGTATAGCTTCTTCATCACAGCCGTAACCTAAACCTTCTTTTACTTCTAACTTCGAAAGTTGCCCTGATTTACCTACGGTAAATCCAACTAATACCACACCATGTACTTGCTTGTCAATGGCCTCCTGAGGATATCGCAACGAGTCTTGCAAGTATTTTGTGTAGGCTTCAAAACCGATGACTGGCATGGCTCCTTGCTTGCGTACATCTTTTTTCTTAGAGATAGCATACCCCAAGGATTTAGTCTCACGCTCAATTCCTTGAGCAGTTACTACTACTTCAGACAACTGACTCATATCCTGACTTAGCTCGGCATCTACCACTTGACGATTCCCAACTTGAACTTCCTCCGTTCCATATCCAATAAATGAATACGCCAAAGAAGGCTGGCCTTCAGGTACTGTAATTTCATAATTACCATCAACATCACTAATTGTCCCATGGGTTGTTCCCTTTACAACAACATTAACCCCTGGAAGCGGACCTCCCTCAGTTGTGGTAATTTTTCCTGACACAACTTTGGAAACGTTACTTATAGTTATAGGTGTTACACTTTTTTCACGCGAGACAGCACCATTTGAAGATATGCGGCTTTGTTCAGTAATCACTTCTTCCTTTGCTATTTCGGCTAATTCGTGGTACTCTTCAACAACAGTCCTATCAGCTTCAATAAGCTCCTCTACTATTTCCTCCGTTTCAGATTCTTCATCTACCAAAGACAATAGCTCAACCCGAGTTTTTTCCTTTGGAATATCATTCACTTCAGATTCATCTGAAGTAGAAATGTCATCAGAATTTTCTTTCTTTTTTTCTTCTCCAGACTCAACCGCCTCTTCTACTACTTCCTTTTTATTCGATTTACCCGATTCTTCCACCTCCTCGCTGATACTAGACTCTTCATTTAGCGCCAATTCTGTCTTGGAAGAGTTAATCTCTTCTTGTCCTAAGTTCAATATCAAAAATGTACTCACAATTAGTACTGTGATCACTGCAGCTACTTTCCAGTATCGTTGCCATATCGGGATCACCTCAGTTTCCTTTTCTTCTGCAAAAAGATCCTTTTTCATCTGCTCTATGTCTGAATCCAGATGTGTCATTTCAATAGATTCAAACCCCTCCATCGCTTCAGCTTCAAAAGGATGATCAAGTAAGTATCTTTCCACCTTATACCGCATATCATCGGATAGTTTACCCTCCAGATATTGCTGCATCATCGTAGATGTCAGTTGATCGATATGATGTTTATCCCTATTCACTTTGCTCTATACAAATCTTAAGATTTCTTTTTCCATTTTGGATATAACTCTTTACTTTTTTCATTGGCAATTCTGTGAGTTCTTCTATCTCTTTATATGATTTCTGTTCTATATAAAACAGCTCAACACATTGTTTTTGTTCAGCTTTTAGCTTTTGGATACATCGCTCCAATTTAGTGATTTGTTCCTCCAGTCTAGGCTCTTCATCGTGATGATGCAGCAACTGCTCATTTTCCATACGAACGCTCGAAATATCTACTGAATGTTGCTCATTCTTGCCCTTGGTACTACGAAGTTGCATCAAACAATGATTCCTTGTCAACACATGAAGCCAACTCTTAAAGTTATCGATATCATACTTGATCACCTTATCTACCAGCTGTTCGAAGATCTGCATAGTAGCATCCTGTGCTTCATTTCTATTCTTTAGATATTTCAAAGCCACACCATACACGAGGTGGATGTATCGTTCATACAATCGACCCAAGACTTCCATATCCTTGGTGGATTTGTATTGTTTTATTAGACTTTGATCATCCAATGCTTCGATATGTAATTTTCTTTCCAATGGTATTGATAATGGGAATAGTTACTCTAATACTGTTCCAAGAATCAATATCGAATATTTTATCAACCAATCTGTTTCAACATTGATTTTTTAAATAATTAGGAAAATATTCCATGTGTTTATGGAATTCTCAGACTTCCTGCATCATAAAGGAAAATTGTCACGAAAAACCATAAATATTATGAAACAATTAATCTTATCACTCGCCATGCTTGGTCTCTTAGTATCCTCTGCAATCGGGATGGATCTAAAAATTACAGGAAAAGTCACTTCTGCTGAAGATGGTTCATCTCTTCCAGGAATCAGCGTTGTTCTTAAAGGAACAGTAACTGGAACAATCACAGACTATCAAGGAATGTATTCAATTATGGTTCCCGATACAAAAGGAGTATTGGTATTCTCATTTATTGGCTACCAATCAAAAGAAGTGGAGATTAGTTCTCATCAAGTAATAAATGTCGCAATGAGTACAGATTTAAAACAACTATCCGAAATAGTAGTAACTGCTTTCGGTATTGAGCAAGAATCTAAATCTCTGTGTAGCTATAATACAATGGATATAGCCAGTGGCAGATCTTTTACCAGAACTGAAAATTACCCAATCCACAGTACAGAATCTTACGATGCGATCAACGAGAATATATTCAAACAACCTCTCAAAGCACCATATTCTACATTCTCAATAGACGTAGATGCCGCCTCTTACAGCAATATGAGAAGATTTTTAAACAATGGACAGACGCCACCAAAGGATGCCGTTCGTATTGAGGAAATGGTAAACTATTTCAATTATGATTATGAACAACCTACAGGAGATGATCCATTTTCAGTGAATACTGAAATCTCTATAGCTCCATGGAATACCAAACATAAGCTGGTGCATATTGGGCTTCAAGGAAAAAAAATCGCCACAGATAACTTACCTGCATCTAATCTAGTGTTTCTGATCGATGTATCAGGATCAATGAGTGCTGCTAACAAGTTGCCTTTGCTCAAGTCTGGCTTCAAAATGCTAGTGCAGCAACTAAGACCTGAAGACCATGTGTCTATTGTTGTATATGCTGGTGCTGCTGGCTTGGTGTTACCTCCAACTGCGGGTAGTGAGAAGCACACCATTTTAGCTGCACTCAATAATTTGCAGGCTGGAGGATCTACTGCGGGTGGCGCAGGTATCACATTAGCGTACAAAGTCGCATTAGAAAATTTTAAATCTGAAGGTAATAACCGTATTATTTTGGCTACTGATGGAGACTTCAATATTGGTGCTTCGAGTAATGACGAGATGCAAAGATTGATAGAGGAAAAAAGAGATCAAGGGGTGTTTTTAACTGCTTTAGGTTTTGGAATGGGCAACTATAAAGATTCTAAAATGGAAACCATCGCAAATAAGGGAAATGGTAACTATGCTTATATCGATAATATATTAGAGGCTAAGAAAGTGTTGGTGAACGAGTTTGGAGGCACGCTTTTCACGATTGCCAAAGATGTCAAGTTACAGGTAGAATTCAATCCAACCAAAGTGGCTGCTTACAGATTGATAGGTTATGAAAATCGAGTATTACAAGATGAAGACTTTAACAATGACAAGAAAGATGCAGGTGAACTTGGGTCTGGACATACAGTTACAGCTCTTTATGAAATCATTCCTATAGGTGTGAAAAGTAATTTTATGTCAATTGACAAATTGAAATATCAACAACAGGACATTAAAACATCCTCAGCGTTCAACAAAGAACTGTTGACTATAAAACTAAGGTATAAGCAACCTGATGGCCGTAAGAGTAAATTGATTTCACATTCGGTAATTGATCAACAAGTGTCACTGAATAACACTTCTAACAACTTCAAATGGTCAGCAGCAGTTGCTGGGTTTGGAATGCTATTGAGGGACTCTGAATTCAAAGGTGACTTTACTTTTGGAGAAGTACTCAGATTAGCCAGAAAGAGCAAAGGAGAAGATCCTGAAGGGTATAGAATTGAGTTCATCAATTTGGTCCGGTCTTGTGAGTTACTCGCAGTGAGATAGGTATAAACTAACTTTGTTAGAATTCTTAAATCATCGCTCTAGCACCTTACTTCAGCGCATAATAAAGCACCTATACGGGGTGTTTTATTATGCGCTGACCTTTGTTTTCTTATTTCAGTCTATACAACATGGAAAAAGCAACAATAATTATCCCAGAGGGAAACGTAATTATCATAAAAATAGAATATATAATCGCTTTTACCCGATTCTGTTTTTTTTCTCTTGTTGAGAGTTGATAATATTTCTTTAAAATATCTGATAAATCATTCTCCTGAATAAAATATTTCTTTAATAAGAAATACATCACTATACATGGGAGTAATATAAATAAAAAAAGCCCGAATTTATTTGGATCGAAAATCAAAGAATAACCAACTATCAATAATAGTGTCAGAGGTAATATTACCACCAATAGTGGAAGGTTTATACTCTCAACTGCTATTACACGCTCTATATTTTCTACTTTTTTAAACTTTTTGTGGTTGAAATAATAATTTGCTTTTTGGCAAAACGCCAAAAAATAGACATGGTTTAGGAACCTCTTCATTTCAAGAGTTCATAGGTTTAAAAGCCTCAAAAAGCACCTCTACCGGGTGCTTTGCCATTTTATCAGTTCCATCTTCTATTTGGTGACGGCAACTTGTCCCAGGTGCAGCGATGATTACTTCATTTGGTTGAGCTCTTACTGTCGGAAAAAGTACCAACTCACCTATCTGCATGGACACTTCGTAGTGTTCTTTCTCATACCCAAAAGACCCTGCCATACCACAGCATCCGGAAGGGATCAATTGCACTTCATAATTCTTGGGAAGTGTCAACATCTTTTTTGAAGGCACTAAAGACGACAATGCTTTTTGATGACAGTGCCCGTGTAGTTTGATCAATCTCTTCTCATCTGTAAATACATCTGATGAAATATGTTTGTTTTCAATTTCCTTGGCTAGAAATTCTTCAATCGTCAACGCATTTTTAGACAAGGCTTGAGCCTTGTCTTTTAGGGCACCTCTGGTCAGGTCTATGTATTCATCGCGAAATGTCAATATAGCAGATGGCTCAATACCGATAATGGGTGTTTCTTCACTCACCACATCAATCAATGCTTCAATATTGTATTCAGCTATGGCCTTCGCTTCTTTCAATAGTCCTTTGGACAGGAATGTCCTACCACTTTCCTTATGAGTCGGAATAATAACTTCATATCCCAATTTGGTCAATAGTAATATTGCTTTCTGACCAATTGCAACATCATTGTAATTCGTAAACTCATCACAGAAAAAATACACCTTCTTATCGAGAGCTGCTTCAATATCAAAATTCTTTGGTTTTTGCCTCTTGTACCAGTTGAGCAAGGTTATTGAAGCAAGTTTGGGTACGTTTCGCTCTATTGCGATCCCCATCACTTTTTTGAATGCAGTCGTGTTGGTTAGCCAATTGTTTAAGGCAGGCATCTTACTCGCCAACTTATTGAGTCGGTCAAAATTGGCAATCATTCTGGTGCGCAATGGTACACCATTGCTTTGATACACCTGATAAGTAGCTTCTGCCTTGAGTTTCGCAACATCAACATTACTTGGACATTCTGACTTACAGCCCTTGCATGACAAACATAAGTCCATCACTTCCTTGATCTCTGAGTTGTCAAAGACATTGACTTCAGTACTATTTGTCAATACCTCTCTTAGAATATTGGCCCGTGCACGGGTAGTATCTTTTTCATTGCGAGTTGCCATATAAGACGGGCACATAGTGCCTCCTGCTAATGGAGATTTACGACAATCCCCTGAACCATTACACAATTCTGCCGCACGCAATATGCCCTGCGCACCTGAAAAATCCATCATGGTTTCGTGAAATGGCGTATCCTGACCAGGCATGTAGCGCAAACTCTCATTCATGGCTGGCGAATCCACAATCTTACCTGGGTTGAAAATATTATTGGAATCCCAAGCCTGCTTCACACGCTTTAGTAACTCGTAATTCTTCTCCCCGATCATAAAGGGAATATATGCTCCCCTCAAACGACCATCTCCATGCTCTCCGCTTAGTGACCCTTTGTATTTCTTCACCAATACCGAGATTTCATCCGCGATCACCTTGAATAGCCGATTTCCTTCTTCAGTTTTTAAGTTTATAATAGGACGTAGATGAAGTTCTCCAGATCCTGCATGGGCATAATGAACACAAAATAGATCATGCTTTTGCAGTATGGCATTGAACTCTTGGATATAAGCTGGCAAGTCATTGACATCGACTGCAGTATCTTCAATAACTGGGACAGGCTTCGCATCACCCGGGATATTAGATAAAAGCCCAAGGCCTGCTTTCCGCAGCTCCCATATTTTTTGGGTGTCTGGGCCAGTTACTACTGGATAATGATAACCATATTTTTCAGCTTTCAAGGCAGCTATTAGTGCCTTTACATCGCTATCCAACTGTTCTTTAGAATCTCTAAGCAATTCTATCACTAAGACCGCCTGTGGATCTCCCTTTACAAAAAAGCGATTGGCTAATTGCTGCTTATTTTCTTTGGTACATTCTAATATATAATGGTCCATCAATTCACAAGCGCTAGGATTGTACTCCAGTGCAACCAAATTCGCTAGAAGTGATTCGTGAATAGTTTCAAAATGCACACAAACCAACGCTTTTTCTTTTGGAGGTAGTACATTTAGTGAAAGTTTGGCTTCCGTGATAAAAGCGAGCGTCCCTTCAGATCCTGCAATGAGCTTACAAAAGTTAAATACTTCACCCCCGTTGTAGAATGGCTCAGACTGTTTTACGATATCAACTGCATATCCTGTATTTCTTCTTGGTATTGAAGACTTCGGGAATTGGTCATCAATTTCTTTAGAATTCTCTTCATTAGACAATTCTTCATATATAGACTTATAAAGCTCACTTTCTAAAGTATTCTTTGTACGCTTTTCTTCAAATTGTTGAGTAGTCATTTCCCCAAAGGTGACTTCGCTTCCATCACTCAATAAAGTCTCAACTTCAAGTAGGTGTTCTCTAGTACTTCCATAAACGACAGAATTAGAGCCACAGGAGTTATTGCCTATCATACCACCGATCATAGCGCGATTGGCTGTTGAAGTTTCTGGGCCAAAGTACAAGCCAAACTGCTTGAGGTGTCTATTAAGATCGTCTCTGATCACTCCAGGATGCACTCTTACCCACTTTTCTTCCTGATTTACTTCCAGAATATCTGTAAAATATTTCGACACAACCACGACAATACCATTACCAACAACTTGTCCAGCCAATGAAGTCCCGGCTGTTCTAGGAATCAATGATGTCTTATGTTCATTGGCAAAGGCTATCAGTAATTTGATATCTGCCTCATCTTTGGGAAGTGCTACCGCCAGTGGCATCTCGCGATAAGCAGATGCATCGGTCGCGTAAAGTTTACGCATCGTGTCATCCCAATACAGTTCACCTTTGAAAGTGGATACAAGTTGCTCAAAGTATGTAGTAGACATTTTCACCTATATAATGATAAAAAAAACTGCTCACATGGAGCAGTCTCAAATTTAATTAATATCGAAGATGTTTTTACAATACATCCGTACTTTCGAAAATTTTATCAGCAGACTTGGCAATAAATCCTGAATACAACTCACCGTCAACATCCTGATATCTCTTAGCAAATTCGTAGTAACATGATGGAACATCGTGCACCCCTTCTCTAAAAGTAACAGAAAACTTATCGGCAAGAATACTAGACTGTTCAAGCATTTCTTCAGGTGTTCCTTTAATTTCTCCACCAGATATATTCATATCAAAGTCATGTAACTTCAAGAAGTCATTCATGTCTTCTAATGTTTTGAAACTTGACAGTCCATTGATAAGAACGGTGAAATGATTAACACAAAATCCATATGCATACAACCATGCACCATATTCACTTTCAGCTCTTAATTGTTCGTATGTTTTATAAGAAATATCCTTCCACAATCTACCTGACAAAGGTAGCAGAGTCTCCTCTTTTTTGTTTGCAGCGACTTGCGTAACACACTGCTTAGCTACTTCCTGCAATTCAGGTGAAAATTTTTCTACTAGCAATTCACTAATGAAAATTTTAGGAGCAGTTGCGTCTAATGCATGCTCATAATGCTTGGCATAAAGCTTTTTCTCTTCAAAATGGTATTCTCCGCATTCTTGATAACCCACAGCAATAAATCCTTCTGCCATCTTCTCAATTCCAACACCCGGTAAATTGAATGTACGAAAAGCTATATGATCATTCGAAATTATATTGCCCTCTTTTTCAATAAATTTATGGATTTTGAGTGCTGAAGGAGTTAATCCCACGTATTGATTCCAAAGTTGATCGAGTAATAATTGATGTGACATTATATTTGATTTTATTTAACACAAAATTAGTTAATCACATGTTCAAACATGTAATTAAACATCATTTTAACCTCATTAATACATATTATAAGTCATTACAACTTTTATTTATTAAATTTGAATTATAATGACTTTATAATAATACACTTGTGGCTATTGACAATCAACTTGACAGTACTGATCAGGAAATCTTAAGAAGATTGACTAAAAACGCACGTTTATCCTTTGTACAATTGGCTAAAGATTTAGGCATCTCCAACTCCATGGTGCATCAGCGTGTCAACAAACTGCGTCAATCTGAAGTAATCAATCAAGCGACCTACCATATCAATCCTGAAAAACTCGGCTATAACACGGTAGCTTATAGCAGAATAATTGTCACTGAGGCTCGTTATATTCCGGAGATTATCAAGTCACTCAAGCAGATCAAAGAGGTCATCGAATGCAATAATGTTACGGGGAAATATGCTTTGATCTTGAAAGTAATGGCAAAAAGCAATCAACATCTTCGTCAAGTATTGTATGAAAAAATACACCCCATCAAGGGCGTTGAAGGAACTGATACGATTATTGTATTTGAAACAGCATTTCAAAGAAATGTACCAATAGAGCTAGATTCAGAATAACTTATCATGAAAAGAATACTTACCTTATTGATAATCACGATACTCCTTGCAGGCTGTGGTGCTGCGAAGAAAGCCCGAGTCCGTCAGAGCAAAATCAATACCGTCATCAAAACAGCCCGTTCATACACAGGAGTTCCCTATAAATGGGGAGGAACCACTCGTTCTGGTGTTGACTGTTCTGGTTTATTACTGAACTCATATAAATCTATAGGATTAACAATTCCACGAACATCTGCTGCTCAAAATGAGTATGGTAAGAAAGTGGGTAAAAGAGATGTAAAACCTGGTGATTGGGTATTCTTTGCTACTGGCAAAAAGAAAAGAAAAATTACACATGTTGGAATGGTAACCGTTATAAAAGGCAGTACCATCAAGTTTATTCATGCTTCAAGCAGTCTTGGCGTAGTAGAAGCTACACTCACCTCCAATTACTATCAGAAAATATATCGTGGAGCCAGACGACCTTTTTGATGTTAGCAGACATAAATCACCTTTACATATAGACATTGAGCAATCTGATCAACTTAGCAGACACTTCGACTTCAGGAAAACCTTATTACAGATTGATCGCCTGGTGATCATTCGCCATCTTAGACATGACAGAGAATATCGTGGTTCCTACGTCAGGGAGTTTGGATGATATCGGTTGCATAGAATGTGGTATTGATCACTAGAAATCAACAAATAACCAAGTTATCTAACCTCATAAAAGAATTAATAAAAAAAACCTATCAAGTTTGAATTTGATAGGTCTGATTTAATTTCTACTTTTTTTTATTTTATCTAGGTGCTTTAATTCTATACCCAGCTTTCACTTTCCCTTTACTGATATTAGTCAAGCGACCTTTGAGGAGCTTCTTCTTTAATGGGGTTAAATGATCCGTGAACAGAATTCCTTCGATGTGATCGTATTCATGCTGTATGATTCTGGCCTTCATACCATCATATTCTTCCTCATGCTCTACCCAGTTTTCATCAAAATAACGAATCACCAAAAACTCTTGACGACTGATATCTTCACGCACATCAGGAATACTTAAGCAACCTTCTTCGAAAGCCCACTTTTCGCCATCCTCTTCGAGTATTTCAGGGTTAATGAATATTTTCCTAAATCCCTCCATATCTTCATCTTCGATAGGCGTGCCATCAACTACGAACATTCTCACACTCTTGCCTATCTGTGGTGCAGCAAGACCAATCCCGCTTGCGGCTTCCATTGTCTCGAACATATCATCGCTAAGCTTCTTGACATCAATGCTGTCTTTATCAATATCCTTGGCTCTTTTTTTGAGAACTGGATCACCGTACATTACTATTGGGTATATCATTCTATCATTATTAGAGGGCAAAGATAATTATTTTCTCAAATGGAATTACTATCCATGTATGATTGTAAAATAATAGCTGCACTAATTTTGTCAATATTGCCTTTTTCTCGTCTATCTTTTTTCGTTGATCCACCAGCAATCATGGTATCAAGCGCCATCTTGCTAGTGAAACGCTCATCTACTAAACGAATGGGCGTATTGGGAAATGCTTTTCTAAGGTGCTTTACAAATACTTTAACATGTGGAGTAGCATCTGTAGGCTTATTATTTGTGTTCTTTGGCATTCCTACCGCAAATACTTCAATATCTTCAGTAGCATCATACTTTTTCAAAAACTCTATCACATCCTTAGAATGGATTGTGTCTAATGGAGATGATATTATTTTCAAAGGATCAGTGACTGCCAGCCCTACCCTTTTCGTACCATAATCTATACCTACTATTCTCCCCATTTCAACTTTATTATCCCACAAAAGTAAGGATAAAAGCCATTTGAATTATTGATATCAACTTATTTCATAAGGATTCGTTAAGTTCAATATCCAATTTTCTTTGAGAGGGATAAAAAATGCTAAATTTGACTAGATATAATTGATATAATCGTGAGCAAATACAAAAACACTAAACAACAAATCAGACTTCCGTTAGTACTTTTTATTGGAATCGCTGCTGGAGTATTAATTGGCGCAACTATAGCTGATGGAGGAAGTACCGGAGCAGATGTCAATAAAAGTGTGCAGAAGTTCCGTGAAGTATTGATGCATATCGACAAGAACTATGTCGATGAGGTGGACACCGAAGAACTAGTCGAAGACGCCATCACGCATATGCTTTCCAAACTTGATCCACATTCTTCCTATATCCCCGCCAGAGACAAAGTAGCTGCTAATGAGGACTTACAAGGAAATTTTGAAGGAATTGGAATAGAGTTTAACATATTCAGAGATACCATCATGGTGGTTTCCCCGCTGAGTGGTGGACCATCTGAGGCTGTAGGCTTGCTATCTGGAGATCAAATCATCCAAGTAGGTGACGAAAATGTTGCTGGTGTTGGATTCACCAATAGGGATGTGCAAAAACACCTAAAAGGACCAAAAGGCAGTGAAGTAGAAATAACTGTTCTCAGAAAAAGCAAAAAAGAACCTATTGTATTCAATATCATAAGAGACAAAATACCTCAATTCTCTATTGACGTGAGTTATATGATCAATGATGAAATAGGCTATGTAAAAGTGAGTCGATTTGCCGCAACAACTTATGATGAATTCAAAATAGCGGTCAACAAACTCAAAGAGTATGGCATGCAAAAATTGATTATTGATCTACAGGGGAATCCAGGTGGATACATGCACCATGCTATCAATATTGCTGATGAGTTCTTGCCGGACAACCAAAAGATCGTTTACACTAAAGGCAAAGAAAGCCAGTTCAATTCAGAAGCCTTTGCTGAGCGTACTGGAGGATTTGAAGAAGGAAATGTAATCGTATTGGTCAATGAAGGAAGTGCTTCTGCTTCAGAAATTTTATCTGGTGCATTGCAAGACAACGACAGAGCGCTGATCGTAGGAAGACGTTCTTTTGGGAAAGGGTTGGTGCAAGCGCCAATCGACTTAAGTGATGGCTCAGAACTTAGATTGACTATCTCAAGATACTATACGCCAAGTGGACGTAGTATTCAAAAACCTTATGATTCGGGAACTGGTGGTGACTATGCTAAAGACATTATCGATAGATACAACAATGGCGAATTTTTCAGTGCAGACAGTATCCATTTCAATGACTCTCTGAAATACGAAACGCTTAAAGGACGTCCTGTGTATGGTGGTGGTGGTATCATGCCTGATTACTTTGTGAAACTGGACACTACGCTCAATTCAAAATATCTTAATAAATTATTCTACAGCAACTCTATTCAGGAATTCACTTTCAAGTATTCAGATGATAATCTGACTGTTTTGGAAGACATGGGCTATGAACAATACTATATGAACTTCGATATCACTGACGCCATGATCAATGAGCTAATTGCTTATGGTGAAACTGCTGGCGTAGAGCCTGACTTGAAAGATATGAATACACACAAGTCATTGTTCCAACTTCACATCAAAGCACAGATCGCTCGTAAAATATGGCAAAACGAAGGTTTCTATCCAATCTTCAATGAGACCAACGAAATTCTACAGCAAGCAGTAAAACTATTCGACAGAGCAGAAGAACTGAATCGAGGAGATTTCTAGACTTTGTCTTTTAAATATTTAATGAAAAATACACCGTTCAATTGAAAGGTGTATTTTTATGTCTCATCTAAAATAATCTGCATTTGGAACTCGTTTGGTTAATCACAGGAATCATCATTGGTGGAGTAGGAGCTTGGTTCATTGCCAAATTCAAATTTGCTAGTCAGACGACAGACACGACTGATCTTAAAGTTAAAGATGTTCAACTTGAAGCACTTCAAAAGGAACTTGATGGGCTAAAACAATCTCTTGAAAAAGAGCGTCAAACAGTCATTTCTCTCAATAGCAACCTCTCTACCACAGAGGCAGATTATAGAAATCTACAAGAGAAGCTCGCGGAGCAAAAAGAGGAACTTAATAAGCTTCAAGAGAGATTCAGTATTGAATTTAAAAATCTTGCAAATGAGATTCTTGATGAAAAAACAAAGAAATTTACTGACCAAAACAAAATCAGCATGGGTGAACTGCTCAACCCACTGAAAGAGAAGATCACTACTTTCGAACAAAAAGTAGAACAAAGCAATAAAGACAACCTTCAGAATAATACAGCTCTTCGAGAACAAATAAAAGGACTCAAGGAGCTTAATCAGCAGATCACAAAGGAAGCCAGTAACCTTACCAAAGCACTCAAAGGAGACACCAAGACACAGGGTAACTGGGGTGAATTTATATTGGAGAGTATTCTACAGAAATCTGGACTTGAGAAAGATAGAGAATACAATGTGCAGGAGTCTTTCACTACTGAAGGTGGCAAAAGATATCAACCTGACATAGTTGTAAAGTTACCAGATAATAAAAACATCATCGTTGATTCTAAAGTGTCATTGATCGCCTACGAACGCTATGTCAATGGTGAGACTGAAGAAGAGCAAGCGATCCAATTGAAAATTCACATACAATCTTTGCGTAAGCATATTAAAGATTTGAGTGATAAAAATTATCAGAGCCTATACGGAGTTGAAGGACTAGATTTTGTTTTGTTATTTGTGCCCATCGAACCAGCATTTAGCTTGGCAGTGCAACATGATGGTGAGCTATTTACTGATGCATATGACAAGAATATAGTAATCGTAAGTCCTACTACGTTGATCGCAACATTGCGTACGATCTCCAATATTTGGAAGAATGAATATCAAAATCGCAATGCACTGGAAATAGCTCGACAAGGTGGAAACCTCTATGACAAATTCGTAGCATTCACAGAAGATTTGAAAAATGTTGGTAGACACATGGATGCTTCACAAAAGGTGTATGTTGAAGCCATGAAAAAACTGGTGGATGGTAGTGGCAACTTAGTAACTCGTGCTCAGAAGATAAAAGATCTTGGCGCGAAGACTAGCAAGCAGATGGATCAGAAATTAATAGATCGGGCTGAGGATAGTTAATTAGATGATTGGTGATTGGTATATAAGTGACCTCATTCTATAAAATTCTTCCAAACTTAAGCCGTCTTCAAAAACGAGGAGACAACTAACTGCTAATATCAGGAAATTATTTTTTTAAGCATTCGAATTTCAAGTTGTGGTAACGACCAGATATGGCACGCGCCTCTGGACTCATTTAAATAACTACTAAAGTATTGGTTTGCATTTTAGTTTCAAATAGCTATGTAGAGACATGTGCTATATCGTTTGTTAATGATATTTAATTGATTTAAAATTTGACGACCTTCTTCACCCTTGAATTTCCGTTGCTATTCAAAATCAGTATATATATCCCTTCAGCAAAAGAGCTTACATCTATATTTATTCCTTCTCGTTCAACATTCTTTCTTTGATACATCAATACACCATCTAAGTTATAGATTATGAGGTGAGTGGATTTCGCTTTGTTGAGTTTATCAATAATCAAATGCTTTTTTACTGGATTTGGATAGACTGAAATATCGGCAAAATCATAAGAATTAGTACTTAGAACAGCAGTTACCTCAATTGTTAACATAAAAGGTTCACTGTCATCAATACCGTCATTGACTGTAACAGGAACGGTTAGTGATCCATTGAAATCTATTGCAGGGATTACCTGACTTTCAGTTATTGTATAGTTATCCCCTGCTAAAACTGTTAAAGAAAAGTCTGTTGGAAACTCATTATCAGGCTCTTCAACGGTAAGGTCATCTAGTGAAATAAGAAGAGGTGTCTCTTCCGGTGTGCTGAGGGAAGAACTAGCAGTAATTACCGGGATGCTATTATCAATGAATAGCAATCCTTTGGTCTCAATGTTTTCAGAGCTAATAGTGAAGTCTCCTAGCAGCAAAAACATTTTTTCTCCTACTGCTCTTGGTGTGACCAATTGAGCAGGAAAATCTGCTATTAGAATGTCTGCGTCAAGGCTGAAATCAGTGAGCAAAGAACCGTCTCCGCTTAGTTTTCCAATGGATTGTTCAAATGTAGAGAAATTGACATAGGTAAATAATAGTGATTTCCCTTTAAAATTTACGCCATCATAAAAGAAGAAAGGCTCTTGCAACGAAGTATTAATGTTCTCTGGATATTCTGTATTAAAAATACCATCACTGCTAAGTTTAAAAATTCCTAGGTTGCTACTGAATCCGTTAAATCCAGAAGACCCTACTATGATTTCATCATTTAGAGCAACATTAATGTAATTAACACTGGAGCTAGGCCCCACACCAAAATCGAAAGAAGGGTCTATCGAGCCATCTAAATTTAGTCTAACAAGCCTATTCACGCTTTCATTATTAATTTCTGTAGACGCAGAAGCATAGATTATCTTCTCGTTGGTTTGAAGACCTAGGCTATATGCGCCATTGATTCCGCTTGTATTTTCAAAATCAAACGAAGTATCCTGAACTCCCGCTTCGCTTAAGATGTATAAACCGTTGGGACCTGCAGTGACAATTTTTCCATCATCAAGAAGTTCAAATTTACCAGCGAAATTCGTCTCCGTCCCACCACCAGGTCTAATCACTTCAGTAGGAGTATTAAAGCCAGGTACTGGACTTCCTTGATGGTCTATTTTTAGCAGTTTATTTCCTAGTGAAACGAAAATTTCATCTTCATCTCTAATTTTTATTTCAAAAGGAAAAAGGTTAACGGTTGACGCAGTATTCGTTTCTTGAGTAACAATAAAATTAGAGTCTACAATTCCATTCAAGTCTACTTTTCCTATTTGATAGGTTTCAACGTTATTCAACGAAGTAAAGTCTCCTGTCACTATCAGAAAATCATTGAAGTATTCAGCATTGTTATAGCTACCAATCTTAATCAAAGGAGAGAAAAAATCAACAATATTGACGCCAGTTGCAGAATACTTAGCCAGTACATTTGCATTGGTAATGATTTCTCCGGTAGAGGGAAGTCCTATTTCAGAGATAGTTTCATTAATTGTGTTAAAAGTATTATCGAGAGTTCCGTCATTATTTAATCTTATTAGCCGATTTTCTGTTGTCAAGCCATCATTAAAAAAAACCGAGACAAGTATTTTATCATTTACCCAAAGAACTTTTTCACTAGGCCCATTAAATTTTGGAGGATTAAACCCGCTATCTATACTTCCATCTTCATTTAATCTTGCTAACCCCTGAAATGAAGAACCATTAAATTCATTTATAAATGTTTCCCCCAGCAAGATTTTGCCATCATCTTGAATAAAAAGAGTTCCTAGGAAGTCACTTGTCCCTGATCCAGTGTCGAAAGTTCCATCTAAGTTCCCATTTGAATCAAATCTTGAAATATCATTTTGGGAGACCCCATTTACAGAGCTGAAAGATCCAGCAACTAAGATTTTTTCATTTTGTATAGCAACACTTCTCAATGCTCCTCCATCAAAAATGTTGTCATTTTTAAAGCCTGCTATCAAAGATAGGTTTGAATCAAACTTTTTGAGCCCAAGACCGTTTCCAACCAAAATAATAAAGTCGTCCTTTATTACAATATCGGAAAAAGTGGTTGAAACCCCGATATCAATAGAGTTAACAATTGTTCCAAACTCATTTACCTTATACAAGGAATCAGTGTCAAGTGCGATTATTTCACCCGTTGAAAGAAATTCTATGTGATTGATAATTTTATCATCAATGAATACAAATTCAGAATCCAAAGAGCCATCTGAGTTCAATTTTATCATGTTACCTATCTCGGCATTATCATAAAGTTTAAAATCTCCTGCCAATATTGTTTTGTCATTGGCATCGATTTTTATTTCATTAATTGTTGCATTAGTCAAGGGTGTAGGCATTACAAAACCTTCCACTAATTGTTGACACATGGATTTTGAAGGCAATGCAACTAAAATTATTAAGCTAATAAAGATATTTCTCATTTGATTATCATTAACAATTATGTATAACATGAACATGCACTATACAATACAATATAGGAAACATTAGTGCATTAAATAAAACAATAAA
>JAWUWD010000049.1:0-18194 GCA_034112085.1 Cyclobacteriaceae bacterium | reverse complement strand
ATCAGTTAATCAGTTAATCAAAATAAACATTCTTCAATTAACATAATTCAACTATTTGAAAATAAATTCAGGATTCTGCAACCTTCACCCGCATCACTCCTGTCATACTAGGCAAACAATTTCAAAAACTTAAAAAATATTAAGATGGATAATTTAGAATTTTTATTGCCGTTGGCCGTGTTTGGAGGTATTGCCTTATTCTTTTTCATAGTGATCAAGGGTATTACAGATTATTTGTTAAAGAAAAAAATGATTGACAAGGGCTATGTCAACGAAGAAGGTAAATCTCTTTTTCAAGAAGAAAAATCAGGAAATAAATACAGTGCATTGAAATGGGGTTTGATAGCTTTTTTTGGAGGGATATCTTTAGTGTTAATTGAGTTCATCCCTTTTGGACCAGAATCTTCACTGCCTTATGGATTAGTAATTCTTTTTGTAGCAGCGGGGTTTTTGGTGTACTATAGTATTGTGAAAAAAGAAAACGAGCAATAGACTGCGCGAAAATGATAGTCTCACTGCATTATCGCTAATATAACTTTTAGATTAGAAAAACTCAAAACAACAAACTCATGCTATTCAATTATCTCAAAATAGGCATTCGTAGCCTGCTAAAAAACAAGACATTCTCTCTGATCAATATACTTGGATTAGCGACAAGTATGTCAGTTTGCATTGTGATTATCATGCTGGTAGCAGATCAACTCAGTTATGATCGACACAATACAAAAAGAGAGAACATCTATCGCATACTAACGGAGAGAGATGATAGCAATGATTTTGTTAACTTATTTGCTACATCGCCAATGCCGATTGCTGATAAAATCACTAAGGATTACAGTGGTGTGAAGTCCGTCACTAGAATACTTCGCGGGTTTGGCAATAGTTGGATAGGGATAGGTGATGATCTCAATATACCCATTGGCGGATTCTTCGTGGATCACAATTTTATATCCATGTTCGAATATGAATTAGAATTTGGAAACCCTATAACGGCTCTCGTAGAACCGAATTCGGTGGTACTAACAAAAGAAGCCGCTGAGAAGCTCTATGATTATGAAAATCCCGTAGGCGAGATGATCAAAGTGGGTGAAGCAGGCGAATATAAGGTTACTGGAGTCTTGAAAAGAAATAACAATAAATCTCACATCAAGTTTGAGGCACTTGCTTCTATTTCTACTGTCAAAAATCTGGAGGCAGACAGCACTAGATCACCAGCATTGGAAACTTGGAGAAGAAGTACAGCTGGGTGGGTGTATATAGAACTCAATGAAGGAACAAACCCTGCCGACATCAATAAAAATTTAGCCCAAATAGGTCATGAAGTGTATGATGACATGGAGGATATAGGTTATAGATTTCAACTACAAAACATATCTGATATTACTCCTGGTCCATTATTAGGTAATACCATTGGTCCTGGTCTTCCTAATATTTTCGTGTACTTTTTAGTAGGACTAGCGATGATTATTATGCTATCAGCATGCTTCAATTATACAAACCTCACTATTGCCCGATCTCTAACTCGGGCTAAGGAAATAGGGATCAGAAAAGTATCTGGAGCCTATAAGTATCAGATATTTACACAATTCATCAGTGAAGCTGTTATAATATCAGTATTTGCTCTAATCATTTCATTGCTATTACTAGTGATTCTTGAACCTGCTTTTCATCAACTTAACTTTGCCTCAATGCTTCAGTGGGATCTAAACGCATCTCCAATGGTATATGCCGTATGCCTAGTTTTCAGTGTATTTGTTGGATTGATTGCAGGGATATTTCCAGCAATACTTTTATCTTCTTTTGAGCCCATCAAGGTACTCAACAGTTTGTCTGGAATCAAATTGTTTTCCAAATTAGGTATGAGGAAAGCCTTATTGGTATTACAATTCACGATGTCACTTATCTTCATTATATCTACCTCATTGGTGTATAAACAACTCAACTATATGGTAGATGCTGATTATGGATTCAATAAGTCTGACATGATTAAAGTACAACTTAATGATACTGACTATCGAATATTCAAAGCTGAACTTTCTAAACACACCAGTATTGAAAATATTGCTCTTGCATCACATATACCAGCTGCAGGATCTACGTATGGGACTGGTGTAAAGGTGAATCCTCAAGATGAAGAAGTAGACTTCTCATATTTTGCGGTAGATGAAGGTTACATTGAAAATCTACAATTGAAATTAGTAGCTGGTCGTAATTTCAAAAACACAGTGACCAAGGAGCAGGCTAATCAAATCATAGTTAACGAAAAAACAGCTGAGACATTTGAACTTGGAAATGCACAAGATGCGATTGGTCAAATCTTACTGATTGATGACACGGTTCAGGTCGAGATAATAGGAGTTGTAGCAGATTACAATCATCAAACTATGATGCAGGACATC
Organism: Cyclobacteriaceae bacterium; assembly: GCA_034112085.1. Lineage (GTDB taxonomy): Bacteria > Bacteroidota > Bacteroidia > Cytophagales > Cyclobacteriaceae > JAWUWD01. Next base: position 15,795 of record JAWUWD010000049.1, on the reverse strand, counting down.
GCTCCTATGGCGTTGCGATATCTTCCTGAGGAGTATAGTCATGTGCAAATAAGGTATGGTCAAGGAAAAAGAGACGCGGCTATCTCGGATATAAAATCATCTTGGGAAATAGTGAATCCTGGTAAAAAAATGGATTATAAAGACTTTGATGTTGCGGTTAGTGAATTCTATGATTTAATCTTTGGTGATCTAGTGAGTATCGTAGGTTTGTTTTCTTTCATTGCCATAATGGTAGCATGTTTGGGACTCCTAGGTATGGCTACATTTACTACCGAGACACGCCTCAAAGAAGTATCTATTAGAAAAGTTCTTGGCGCAGACGAAAAGCACATTATCATGCTATTGTCTAAGTCATTCATGATCTTATTGAGCATTGCCATACTTATTGCTGTCCCTGCTAGCTACCTACTTAATGGACTGTGGTTAGACGCCATTGCTTACAGAGTCGACTTGTCATTCGGTACGATCGGTCTAAGTACATTGATCATCTTGGTATTGGGTGCGCTTACTATTGGTTCTCAAACATTCAAAGCAGCTACCATAAATCCTGCCGATACGCTAAAAATGGAATAACACTTTATGTAAAAAAAATCAAGACTCCTGTTATAGTTATGATAGCAGGAGTCTATTTTTTTTCAAATTTCAAAATGCATTCCTTCATTCATCAATCGATTATAAGTTAACTTATTGAATTGAAATAGATTACCCGGTCTCCCTGCTCCTGCAGACTTTACTTTTTCATCCAATTCATCAAGTATCCCAAGTTTGATCACTTTCTTTTTGAAGTTTCTCCGATCAATTGGTCTATCTAATAAGGTTGTATAGAGATGCTCTAAATCTGAGAAAGCGAATTTCTTATTCAATAGTTCAAACCCAATGGGTTGATAAATAATCTTCCCTCTTAATCGTTCTATAGCTACTGTAATTATTTTCTTGTGATCGAATGCCAATTTTGGCAATTGTTTAAAGTTAAACCATTCCGCAGCTTCAGCATCTGTGGTTGCTTTCAGCTTTTGAAATTGGCTAGACTTCACCAATCCAAAGTACGCCACGGAGAGTATCCTAGTTCTAGGGTCACGTTCAGGCATGCCAAATGTATACAACTGCTCCAGGAAGTTTATTTTTACGCCAGTCTCCTCTTCGAGTTCTCTGGCTACGCCATCTTCCAAAGATTCATCATCTAAAACAAAACCTCCAGGAAGAGCCCATGAACTTTTGAATGGTTCATATTTCCTTTTGATAAGAAGAATAGAAACCCCTTCTTCCCTACTGTACCCGAATACAATTGCATCAACAGCAACTTTAATATTTTGCGTACTTTCCACACAATAAATCTAATTCATTATTGTGAATAAAAACAAAATTCCAAGAACATCATTGATGCACTTTGTTTCTGCGTTAATCATAATATTTACTCAAGTCCAACATAATAATTCTTCTCAATTTGAAACCAGCATAAGTTATTTGCGTAATAAACACACATATTAAAATTGTATTAGAAATTGAAGATCTTGATATGTCTAAACACTGTAATGACATCAAGAATTGATGCGAGGTCAATAATATTAATATATTATCAGAATACGATTTCGTTGAACAATCACCTATTGATAAACCGTTATGAAAGCAATACTTTGGAAAGAATATGGTAGTGCTGACCTTCTACAGGTTGGAGAGGTCGCAAAGCCCATACCTAAGGATAATGAACTGTTAGTAAAAGTCAAAGCAGCTTCCGTTACTCCAGGGGATTGTGAGCTTAGGAGGTTTGACATGCACGTGTTATTTTGGTTACCTGTTCGAATCTATATGGGATTTTTCAAGCCCAGAAAAAAAATCCTAGGCATGGAGTTATCCGGTGTGGTAGAACGTATTGGTAAGGATATTACCGGATATAATGTTGGGGATGACGTAATCTGCGGTACTGGTCTTGGACTAAGTGCATATGCAGAGTATAAATGTGTAAAAGAATCATCTTTTACTATCAAAAAACCTACAAACGTTAGTTACAATGAAGCGGCAACACTACCCACTGGAGGCTCAAATGCCTTGCACTATGTTAGAAAAGGAAACATTCAGCCAGAGCAAAAAGTTCTAATTATAGGAGCTGCAGGTTGTTTTGGCACCTATGCGGTACAACTAGTAAAAATATTGCGTGCAGAGATCACAGCTATTGACAGTGGTGATAAATTGGAGTTACTAAGAACCATAGGCGCTGATCATGTCATCGATTATACAAAGCAAGATTTTGTCAATGATACAATCAAATATGATGTCATCATTGATATTGCAGGCAAAAACTCTGTGACGCACAACATGAAAGCACTCACTAACAATGGACGTTATATCTTAGCTACTCCTTGGGTAAAACAAGTCATTCAAGGAACTTTAGTATCACTATCTTCTAGTAAAAAATTTATTTTTCAACTAGCCAGCGAAAATATAAAAGACTTGGAATACCTCGCTCAGCTCTTACAATCTGGCGAGTTGAAATCAATTATTGATAGAACTTATGCCTTGGAGGAGATGTCAGAGGCTCACAAATATGTCGAAGGAGGAGAGAAAATTGGTCATGTTAGCATTAATATAAACCAACAATAATGAAAGCTGCATTCTACGAACAATATGACACCTCTGATGCCTTAAATAAAAAGACTCACCACCAAAGGGGACGAAGTGCTAGTCAAAGTACTTGTATCTTCTGTAAATTTCTGGGATTGGGACCTATAACCTGACCATTAAAGCATCCCAAACAGAAATTATTAGACACAAAAAAACCTTGACAAAAGTATCAAGGTTTCAATTTATATCTTTTCTCTATTAGAATCTATCTGACGATTGATCGATTGAATTTACAGTTGCTACATACTCAGCAATTTTCTCTAGATCTATCAGCTGTCTTCTACCTGTCTTCAAATCAATAAACGCTCCCTTGACGGCTATGATTTCATCCAGCTCATTGGTATAGTAATGTGCCTGTATTTGAGCAATATGAACGTCACTATCATTGATCACATCTAACGCGATAGATTGTGATGACTCACCTATCATTCCTTTTAGGACTAAGACTTCACCACTGTCTTCATATATAAATGAGCCCATTACTGATTCTCCTTCAATTTGAATATTCAATTGAATTTGAGTATTGCTACCAATGGAACCTTTATAATACTGTATTGCTCCAGTATTCGAATCAAAACTACTCATAACAAGCAGTGAAAAAAGCACTGCTAAACAAAAAAAACTCTTTTTGAACGTATTCAACTTGATTAGGTTTTAGTTTTAGAAAAGAAATTTAGTGTTAATTGATGAAATAGTCAAGTGTGTCACCAACGCATGTAATATATTTGCCATTATAAATGACAAATATATTCTCATTTGCGTGTAATAAATACACTGAAGAGCACACTAACAAATAAAAAATGAAAACAGACTTTCTGAAAATAATTTCTCAGAACCAGAATATTCTTCACAAAGTCTGTCATTTATACACTGATACTAATGAAGATCGAGAAGATCTTTTTCAAGAAATATTAATTCAAATATGGAAGTCCATCGATCAGTTTCAATCAAAATCCAAATTATCAACATGGATGTATAAAATAGCACTGCATACTGCTATAACACATCTTAATAAATCTAAGCGACTATTAAATCATCAATACCATGTGAAAGAGTTACTCAGTTTTCAAGAGCTTCCTGATCGTTATCAGGAAGAAGATTACCAAAGGTTAAATACTGCAATAAGTCAACTAAACAATATCGATAAAGCGATTACGCTCCTACATCTCGAAAAACATAGTTATCAGGATATTTCCAATATGATGGGAATCACTGAATCCAATGTTGGGGTTAGGATAAATCGCATTAAAAAGCAACTAAAAACTATCATGCATATACAAAATGGATGAATTACAAGAAATATGGAATAGTCATCAAGTCGCTGATGAGCAACGATTGGATGAAGCTCAGTTGAATAGCCTGCTTATCGCTAAATCAGAAAATGTATTAGCAAAAATTAATCGAATTTTGAGACTTGATGTATTAATCATGTTGATGGTTTCATCATTTTTCATAGCTATGACCTTTGTACTGGACTTAGCTAATAGGAATTCTGTTATCACAATTATATCCGTGATGATGGCGTACTTAGCTATCCAATATTATGGAAAGCGACAATTGTCTAGCAAACACGATTTCAACAAAGATAACATATTAGACATCCTGAAGAACAAATTGAAGTCACTCAAACTAAGTAAGCGACTCAACATTATTGGCATTCCCATCTTGTTCTTAGGGTTTTATTTATATCTCCAGTCCATATTATCTGGTGCAATTGATAACATTACTTTCATCCAAGTTGGGATAGGGATATTGATCAGTTTAGTAAGTTTCTTTTTTACCAATTGGCTTTTTGAACGACTATTTGGAAATCAAATAAGAGTAATTGAAGAGATTATGAAAGAATTAGATCATTGATCTAGCCACTTTTTAAAATCGTTAACTCTTTCACGACTTACTATGATTTCAGTCTCACTACTATAATGGAGTACTAGTTTCAATCGACTATTGGTATAGGCAATAATATCTACTACTGCATCCATCGATACTAAATATGCTCGATTGATCCTAAAAAAACGCTGTGGATCAACCATGGGAGCCAATTGCTCCAATGAGTAATCCAACAAATATCTTTGGCCGGTTGATGTCATGCTGTAAGTAGCTTTTTCCTGACTATAGAAAAACCCAATATCATTAGTCGCAATAGACTTAATATGTTCTCCGATCTTGATCAAAAAACGATTTTTATACTGTTTGGTAAATGTCTTTACGAGTGCTGAAATTTGATTTTTATCAAAATCATCTTTAGCTATTCGTTGATGATATTTCTTTAAAGCCAATGACACATCTTCTTTCATAATTGGCTTTAGCAAATAATCAATACTATTCACTTTGAAAGCATCTAGTGCATATTGATCATAGGCAGTAGTGAATATTATAGGAGTGGTCACTTCTACTAACTCAAATATCTCAAAGCTCATCCCATCTGCCAATTGGATATCTAGAAAAATCAAATCCACCTCTTCATTGGCCATAAGCCACGAAACAGCTCCCTGAACAGTATCCAGTTTGTCAATAATACTAATTGTAGAGTCCAATTCAGTTAATATTTTTCCCAATCGATTGGCAGCTAATATTTCGTCTTCTATGATAAGTACATTCATTATCTTGAGATTATTCTTGAGTTTTTATCAAAGGCAGTTTAACTAGAAAAGTGTGATTATCTTCCAATATTTCGACACTGCGTTTAGAAATATACTGGTAACGCTCAATGACATTTTTTAGCCCTATGCCAGAAGACTCTTCAGCGCTAATGTTCTTTTTCTGTAAATTATTTTCTACAACAATCATGTCACTATCGGTTACTTTGACCTCTACATTCAATGGATCCTGTTTTGATACAATGTTATGCTTGATTGCATTTTCAATCAACATTTGCAGTGCCAATGGTGGTATCTGGTAATCATTTATATCAACAGGAAGATCGAAATTCACTTTTAAGTTATCTCCAAATCTCATTTGTTGTAAAAACACAAATGATTTTATAAAATCCATCTCATCGTTCAATGGTACTAAATTCTTATCCTTACTTTCTAATACATACCGATATACATGGGATAGCTGTTTGATGAATTTGGCAGCAGTATCCTGATCTTCATACACCAAGTTGGTCAATACATTGAGACTATTGAATAAAAAGTGTGGATTGACTTGGTTTTTGAGCGTCTCAAACTGAGAAGTCAAATGTGCTGCTTTTAGCTTTTCAGCATTAATTTCCGACTGTCTCCAAGATCGGAGAAATTGACTACTCAGAGAAGTTAGCGTAATAAATGTCCCAATGATGATAGAAATAAGGTTCATTCTGATGAATCCATCGATGGTGAAGTACCCTGTATTAGCACCCATGACAAACTCTACAAATGCATGTACTAGAGTGATTGATGCTACGGTATATACAAATACTTGAACGATGGTCAGTAAAGCCCTTACTCCCATTCGATCAAACCAGGGATAGATGTTATCTAAATAAGCATGGATTAAGGAATGTCCTTTCCATTGGCTAATCCATATACCTCCAGATAGCACATACAGTACTAAAAACTTATACCAATCTTGATAGCAGGAACTACAGAAGTAGTAGCCCATAGCCAATCCCAAAAGACTCAAATAGAAACATTCTAGAAGATGCTCCTGCCAGCTTTTATCCAGTTCATATTTGCGAAAGTTGGGCTTTAGTGATATCATAATCTCATTGTCTCATTATCAAAAATCAAATCAAGTACTATCCCGATGCATTGGCAAGTTTAATTTACCCAATTGTCGAATATCAGAGATGAGTTGTAAGCAATTTATATATTTGTGGAAATAGTATGAGCATCAGACAACAAAAAACATATTCAATAGAGGACGTTCCTGCCTTTATCAAGAAGACACTCGCTTGGGCAGAAGAATATGATCATTTCTCCTATTTCAATTCCAATGACATACAATACCCATTTGAGGCATTTGAGCACTTCATGGCAATAGGATGTGAAAGAAGAATTGAATTAGATGATACTGATACGTTTGAGTCACTAAAGAACGCTTACAACTTAGAAAAAGACTGGCTGATCGGATATCTAGGTTATGACCTCAAAAATCAACTTGAAGATCTACAAAGCAATAATCAAGATAGAAAGGGTTTTTATCCGGCCTATTTCTATATCCCCAAACATCTGATACATTTTCAAAAAGGAAAAGTCATTATATCGAGCTTTACTTCACCAGATCAATTATTCTCCGTAATAAATGGTCGTGCCCTTATCGAAAACGAGACTAAGCACTCGATAAATATTACAGCAGCCGTCAGCAAGGAAGAATATATAGCCCATGTGAAAACTATCCAAGAACATATCGTATCTGGTGATGTATATGAGCTGAACTACTGCATGGAATTCTATGCCCAGCAAGTTGATGCCAACCCTGCCCAACTTTACGAACAACTAACCGCCTACTCTCCCACTCCATTTTCAGTATTTCAACGGATCAATGATCAATACTTGATCTGTGCCTCTCCTGAGCGATTCATCAAGAAGACTAAGAACCGACTCATCTCTCAACCTATCAAAGGAACCATAAAGCGAGGAGCTACTCCGGAAGAGGATGTCATCTTTCAATATCAACTCAAGCATGATGAGAAAGAACGTGCAGAAAACATGATGATCGTAGATCTGGTAAGAAACGACCTCGCCAAATCTGCCACTCCCGGCAGTGTAAAGGTCGAGGAGATGTTTGGTATCTATCCGTTCAAGCAGCTTCATCAGATGATCTCATCGATATCCGCTGAACTCAGAGTAGATACCCACTTCATCGATGCGATAAAGAATGCCTTCCCAATGGGTAGCATGACTGGAGCGCCTAAGATCATGGCCATGAACCTTATAGAAAGATATGAAAATAGCCAGCGAGGATTGTTCTCAGGAGCCGTAGGCTATATTACCCCAGAGGGTGACTTCGACTTCAATGTCGTGATCAGAAGTATGTTCTATCACGCAGCGGACAAGACCCTGTCATTTCAAGTAGGCAGCGCTATCACATACGACTCAGACCCAGAGCGTGAGTATGATGAGTGTATGCTCAAAGCTAAGGCAATACAGCAAGTCCTTAGCGACAAGTAATCATCTCATGAAGTTTTGGCAGAACACCAAGGCCAACTAATCTCCTTTATAAAGCACCCTCTCAAAATTTCGTGATGAATTATCAGAGATATACCATCAACAGCGATGCTATGTCTTGATACGAACCACAGATTTCAAAGTAAACTCACAACAACTGCCTCATACTTGTAATTCAACCTGTGGTCTTCAATAACGACATGTCAAGTCACTTCAGGTCGTGCTTGTAGAGAAATCCTAGGCTGAGATTATATCATAATACATATCTACTATGTCCAGTAAAAAGATCAAAAGCAAACTCTATGTAACAAAAAAAAGGAGCCCAATTGGGCTCCTTCATACAATAGGTAATTAACTCTATCGCTATAAACTACCTATATAAAATCCAATCTTGAACATAGGTTGTGCAAAGAATGACCAAGTCGAAGTCTCTGCTTGTAACAATGGTAATCCTGGAGCTGGTCTTTTAGAATTATAAGCATAAAGGAATGTTACGGGCTTGATATCCACCCCAACATAAACTCCCTCTGACACATAATAATCCAAACCTGCAACAGCTTGCATACCAAGTCCTACTACTTCTACCGTTCTAACACCCACATCATATATGAGTGTGGATGAACTAGGGTCTCCATCATCATAATCAATCGTTGGATCATACATTGATCTTCTCGAATAATAATGATTGAAGTTAGCTCCTAAGTAAGGAAATATTCTCTTCGCTTTTGAAGAAAAATGGTATTCTGCTCCAAGATTCACATTAGTTTCCACCGTATTATCAGCAACAACTGACCCGTACTGTGGAATCCAAGTAGAATTAGGAGAAGTAGCATCATTAAGCGTATACTCCACATTTTGCAATGCTGGCGTATTGCGAAGAACCGCTCCCCCGCTCAACTTTACAGCAATCCGATCTGTTACGAAATAACGCGCTTCACCGCCTACCATGTTACCAATGTTATTATCATTAGCATCTACAGTATTGGCAAAAGGGGCATTCCCATCGACTCTCCAACCATTAGCAGTATTATAGCCAGGTGCCGAAGGCAATCCTTGACCAGATTCTAAGAAGTTGCCGCGTCCAAACATGAGCGCTCCTGTGAATTCGCCAGCCTTGCGTTGATTGGCGATCTCTTCACCGTCACTTCCACTGTCATTTTCACTTGCACCATCTTGCGCTATAGCAAGACCAATGCAACTGAGCAGTGTGAAGGTTAAAATTATATATTTTTTCATATTCTCTTCTTTAGGATGTTTAAATATGTTGTAGACGAGGAGACGGACAATGTCCATCTCCAATGTTTTCCTAAAGAAGGATTATCCTCCTATCTCAGCAGTATATAGTGCTAAGAATTCAGCTGCTATAACTTCCCAAGCAGCAAGTTCTGCTTGAAGAAGAGCCAACTCAGCTTCTTCGTTAGCAATCAAAGCAAGTAGTTCTGCTTCTTCGACAACGTTATCAGCTAACGCTGTGTCGATATCAGCTAAGTCCTCTGCAAGATCTTCCAAAAGATCCAATTGATCTTCTATCATGTCTTCAACTGCTTCTTGAGCATCTTCGATAGTAGTATAATCAGCAAGATCTTCTAAATCATCTATCAATTGTTCAGTAATATCAGACTCATCTTCCAAAGCATCTTGCTCAGCAGATAAAGCATCATAAGCATCTTGAGCTACATCTACTGCTGCATTAAGTGCAATTAAATCTGCAGCATCAAAGTCAGCTTGATTAGCATCAACTATGGCTTGTGCTACAGCAATTGCAGCATTTGCATCAGCAATATCATCTTCTGAATCAGCAATATCATCCTCGATATCAGCTATGTCAGCATTGTTTTGATCAATGTCATCGTTAGCGTTATCGATATCATCTTGGATATTGTCAACGTCATCTTCAGCATCCATCATGATTCCTTCAAGTGCATCAGCAATATCATCGGCTTCACCCCATGCATCATCAGCAGCATCTGTCGCAGCTTCGGCAGCATTCAATGCGTCAACTTCAGGCTGATAAGCAGCTTCAGCAGCAAGGAAAGCAGCTTCAGCTGTATCTTGAGCTGTTTCAGCAGCAGTAACAACAGCTTCTGCAGCAGTAACAGCAGCTTCAGCTTCTGTGATGGCTGTATTTGCATCAGCAAGTGAAACATTCGCATCAGAAAGTGCTAAGACCGCATCAGTACGATCTGAAATAGCATCTGTCAAATCTGCATTTGCGTTAGCGATCGCTTCATCAAATGCATCTACATCAGCCTCAGCGTCTGCCAAATCACTCTCAGCAGTCTCTACATCATCCTCTCTATCAAACACTGCTTGTAAGTTAGCAACAGTAGGCGTAGCAGCATAATCAGCTTCAGCAGCTGTCAAATCAGCTTCAGCAGCTGTTACATCTCCTTCTCTAGCTGTCACTACAGCTTCTGCTGCTGCCAGGTTAGCATCTTTATCGTCTTCCTGTGCTTGTACGTTAAGCTCATTATTTCGCACATTAATATCAGCATTACTGACATCACCTTCTGCATTAGGAACATCTATAACTTCAATTAAGAAAGCAGTGAATTCCGCGTTATTCAAATCGTTCTCTGCAGTAGTTAAATCATTGCCTGCTGCATTAGTTACAGCAATTGCATCATTGTAGTCTGCTAACTCTTGATTATCAGAAAGCGCTGCAATATCCAACGCATTTTCAGCAACATCTTCCGCTGCTTCAGCAGCAGTTAAGACCACAAAAGCTGCATCAGCGATAGCTCTCTCAGCTTCATAAGCAGTTGTACTTGTAGTAAGGATTGTATTAGCAGTAACCAATTCAGCCTCATACTCAGCTATATCGACATTGATATCAGCAGTATCATCGTTCTCATCTGCAATATCCTCATTATAGTCTTCAATATCGTCATTGTAACCTTCGATGTCATCATTTTCATCATCGATATCATCCAGTGCTTCTAAGTAGTCTTCGATATATCCATCGCCATAGTCAACATTACCAGTATATGAATCACCACCGGCAGCTCTATTCAATGCATTAGTAGCTGGTGCTAAGTCACTGATTTCCCATTCTGTTTTTTGAGCATCAAGATCTTCAATTTCAGCATCTACTTCTTCTAATCTCTCTTCAAGAGCTACTAATTGAGCGATTACGCCATCAGGATCAGCTTCAGCTGCTTGATATACTACAAGAACTGCTTGCTCTAATAAGATATCCGCCTCTATTGTGGCTTTGTCTCTTGCCAATTGCTCTGCGATAAGTCCGAATGGAAGATTGTCACCAGCATTCAACATCATATTATACCCAGTGATCGTTGACATTTTAGCCAAAATATCATCGTTGATGTCAAAAATTTCACCTTGTGCATCAGCATAACTATCTAGGTAAGCAAGTGCTTCGTACATTCCTTGATCAACTAACCAGATCGCCATGTCGTCAATAGCTGTTTGTAAAGCCTGCTCCGAAAGCATTAATGCCGCTTGAGCAGCATTCAATGCTGCTTGATTATTAAGCAATGACACTTCTAGGTTAGCAGCAGCCACTATAGCCACCAACTCAGCTGCAGTAATTGCGTTTTGGCGATTAAGTTCCAAAAGCGCCAAATTCAGTACAGCTTGATCAAGGTTCATTTGTTGTAATGCTGTAGTAATTTGACTTCTAGTCAAACCTTCTTGAGCATTAAGCAAGTCAATGGCATCTTGTGCTGCTTTATCCGCAAGTAAAAGTGCATTGTTCGCTGAAGCGTAATCATTAGCAATTTGTTGCTTTTCGTTCTCCAATTCTGCCAGAGTAACTTTAGCATTAATTAGATTAACCTGCGCCTCTCTTAGGGCAGTTACCTCAGGAGCCACTGCATCATCGATACAAGAGGTCATGAGTGCAGTGGTAGCCATCAGCGCTATCACAAAAATTTTCTTGATGTTCTTCATGTTTGTTGTTTTGGTTAAAAGATAGAGTTTAAAAATAATTGGTTTCAAATTTACGGTTTGCTCAACGGGTCGAGCGAAACTTCAACGAAACTACAAAGTTCTTTATTAGTAAAAAAATAGTTTCATTAAATATTTATAATTTATTTTATTCATAGTAAGTAAGAGATTGATTACCAATAGATAACCATAACACCTCCCGTATTACATTACTTTATTCAAGTCTTGGCTAATAAATAACAGGTATGGCATTAGTTTATTCATACAGCTAATAATTAATAATGCTAAATAGAAGGATTGAAACACATTCAGCGATATTCAACGCTCATAAGAGATTATTAAATTATTGTCATATTATTATATATATTACATCACATTACATCACATTACATCACATATTGAAACAATTAAACATAGCTTATCGACTAGTTCTTTAATTAGAATTAGCTATATATTTATATATATACAAGGTATTATTAAGTAAATACAATTTTAATACAACGTACATATCTAAATGATCCAAAGATACTTGTCACAACAATTGTCGCGAATAAACTTCAAACAACTCTTTCAAATTATTATTCGTCCAGTGTTACTTATTATTCGTAGCGTTTTGTTAATTATTCGTTGCACATGTTTTCATGGTCGATAATCCGGTAACAACTCTCTCCCTCTTCGCTGTAACCTGTATTACAGTTGATGTGAATCTCATATGGAGGCTAAGATGAACTCTTCGAGAATATTAAGTTGACTTTTATGTTATTCACCGCTTCTCAAAACTTCTCTAGCCATGACATTATGTCATTCCCTTTTCTTTCTTTAACTTTGTGATCTTTAAAATAATAGGTAAAACATCTCGCAATGAAGGACTTGGTCAGTGATCTAGAGATCATCAAAGAAGAAGAAGTAAGTGAAGTGAAAGTCTCTCCAAATGAGAATACGGGGAAAGACCGAAAGATGTACATTGAAAGCTACGGTTGTCAAATGAACTTCTCGGACAGTGAGATTGTGACCTCAGTGATGAAGGCCAATGGCTTTGACACCACAGATGACTTCAGAGCAGCAGATGTAATATTCCTTAATACGTGCTCGATCAGAGAAAAGGCTGAACAAACGGTAAGAAAAAGACTTGCTGAATTCAACTCTTTGAAGAAGAAAAAACCAGGCCTTACTATAGGAGTGCTTGGATGTATGGCTGAGCGCCTCAAAGAGAAGTTCTTAGAGGAAGAAAAAGTAGTCGACATCGTAGTAGGGCCAGATGCTTATCGTGACTTACCCAACTTGGTGCAGCAATCCGATGAAGGCCAGAAAGCTGTCAATACCTTCTTATCTAGAGAGGAGACTTATGCAGACATCGCACCTGTACGCTTAAACTCCAACGGTGTATCGGCTTTTGTGTCTATCATGCGTGGATGTGACAACATGTGCTCGTTCTGTGTAGTACCCTTTACGAGAGGGCGAGAGCGAAGTCGCGATCCTCACTCAATTATCAAAGAAGTACAAGACTTGCTGGATCAGGGATATAAAGAAGTCACTTTACTCGGACAGAATGTAGATTCTTATAAATGGTCGCCTGAGCAAAACAATAAAGCAAGACTAGAGAAGCAGGAGAAAAGCGGGGACGAAGTGGAAATCATCAATTTCGCGAATTTGCTGAAGATGGTTGCTGAAGTAAGCCCAGTACTAAGGGTGAGGTTCTCTACATCACACCCAAAAGATATTACTGATGAGGTTCTGCACACGATCAAAGCTCATGAGAACATATGCAATTACATCCATTTACCTGTTCAAAGTGGTAATAGCCGTGTGCTAGAGCTCATGAACCGTACTTATACGAGAGAATGGTATATGAATCGTGTAGATGCCATACGTAAGATCATTGGTCAAGAATGTGGCATATCCTCGGATATGATCACGGGCTTTTGCAGTGAGACAGAAGATGAACATCAAGAAACACTTACGATGATGGACTACGTCAAGTATGACTTCTCTTACATGTTCTTCTACTCTGAAAGACCAGGGACATTGGCAGAGAAAAAATATGAAGATGATATTCCTCTAATAGTGAAAAAGAGAAGACTGGCAGAAGTTATTGAAAAGCAACAAGTGCACGCACTAGAGCGTAACAAACTGGACTTAAACAAAGTACACAAAGTACTCATCGAAGGAACTTCAAAACGATCACAGGAACATTTACAAGGCAGGAACACGGCTAACAAAGTCGTTATATTTCCAAAAGGAAATCATGAGAAAGGCCAATATGTAAATGTACTGGTGGAAAACTGTACTACTGCTACACTCACTGGTACTGCAGTAGACTAATGACTCTTCAAATGAATTCAGAAATACTCAGTATTAAACAACGCTTTGGAATAATAGGCAATTCGCCACTGCTCAATCATGCTATACAGGTAGCTGTACAAGTAGCTCCAACAGATATGACTGTTCTGATCACTGGGGAAAGTGGTAGTGGAAAAGAATCATTTTCCAAGATCATCCATCAGCTTAGTGCTAGAAAACACGGGCAGTTCATAGCCATCAACTGTGGCGCTATCCCAGAAGGCACGATTGACTCTGAACTTTTCGGACATGAAAAAGGCTCATTCACTGGAGCGCATGAAGCCCGAAAAGGATACTTTGAAGTAACGAATGGTGGAACGATATTTCTTGATGAAATCGGTGAAATGCCCTTGGCAACTCAAGCAAGACTACTCCGCGTATTGGAGAATGGAGAATTTATTAAAGTAGGCTCATCTAAATCACATAAAACAGATGTTCGTGTAGTAGCTGCCTCCAATGTAGACTTGATGAAGGCTGTAGACAAAGGCAAGTTTAGAGAAGACTTATACTACCGACTGAGTACGGTTCCTATATATGTGCCACCACTTAGAGAGCGCGGTAAAGATGTTGAATTACTATTTAGGAAATTTGCCAGCGACTTTTCTGAAACTTATCGGGTCAAACCCATCAGCCTCACTCCTGACGCTATTGACTTGTTACTCAAGTTTAGATTCCCGGGCAATATTCGCCAGCTCAAGAATTTGGTAGAGCAAATCTCGGTGCTATCTACCGATAATAGATTGATCACTGTTGAGAAGTTGGCTAGTTATCTACCCAATCAAGGAAGTAATCTCCCTGCCATATACAAACCTGAAGGTGATAAGGAGAACTTTTCAGAAAGAGACCTCCTATATAAAGTGCTCTTTGACATGAAAAAGGACATGAATGAACTCAAAAAGCTTGTTCATGACGTAGTACAAACCAAAGGCCAAGACAAAGAAGTCTTGGAACAGCATAAGTCACTTTTCGAAAACTTGGATGATCAAATACCCAATATCTCTGCTACCGAAGAATCTAAACCTTATGTCCTAGAAGTAAATACGCCATCACATGTGACCCCATCTCCTATCGAAATTCACAATTCTCAGAATATCGATCCCAACATTCAAGATATCACACACGAATCTGAAGTGGAAGAATCCTTGTCTATTGAGAAGAAAGAAAAAGAGCTGATTATTAAGGCATTGATAAAGAATAAAAATAAAAGAAAGTACGCAGCCAAGGATCTCGGAATCTCGGAACGAACTTTGTATAGAAAAATCAAACAATACGAACTCGAAGGATGATCAAATACTTATTAAGTGTCTCACTTCTCATTGCTTTAGGACTTATCAATGGCTGCGGAATTTACTCACTCTCAGGAGCCTCCATAGATTACGAACAGACCAAAACCATCTCTATACAGAACATGTATAATGATGCGACTTTGGGGCCAGTCAATATGCATCAAACATTGACAAACAAATTGCGTGATTATTATCAACAAAACACAAATCTGGTCCTTGTCGGAGACAATGAAGAAGGTGATCTTCAAATAGAAGGTGGCGTAGTCAGTTTCCGAACAAGTCCAATGGCACCTCAATCTGCCGGATCAAGAGATACTGCTGCATTGACTAGACTTACAATATCGTTAAAAATCAGCTATATAAACACCAAAGACGACAAGTACAATTTTGAGAATAAATCCTTCTCTTGGTACTCTGACTTTGACAGTAATCAAAACCTCACCACGCTGGAGAATCAGCTCATCGAAGAGATTTTTGATAAAATCACATTGGATATCTTCAATGCCTCAGTTGCCAATTGGTAATTTTTATCTATTTTTATAAAAATT
>JAWUWD010000048.1:0-20670 GCA_034112085.1 Cyclobacteriaceae bacterium | reverse complement strand
AAAAGTTAATCTTCTTAAAAAAATAACCACTTAAAAAGGGGTATATCAATTAAATAAGTCATAAAATTGACGGGGAATAGGAGGGAGTAAGTTACTTCTCAAAATAGGATGGCATATACATCAAAACGCGTAAGTAATGGATGAATTGAGAAAGCTCAGTACCAAGGAACGAGCCTTGAAAATGAACCTTGATACAAATATTTACGGTTCGTTTGCCGAAATAGGAGCAGGTCAAGAAGTGGCTGCAAATTTTTTCAAGGTGGGAGGAGCTTCCGGGACTATTGCCAAGACTATGTCGGCGTACGATATGGACTTTAGTGATGCGATCTATGGAAAGCACGATCGCTATGTTTGTGAGCCGAGACTCAAGACTATGCTTGATCAAGAGTATGGTTTACTCGGAGAAAGATTACCGAAGAGAATTCCTCATACTAGATTTTTCGCTTTTGCCAATACGGTAGAAGCACTGAACTACAAAAAAACCAATCAGCCACATGGCTGGATAGGATGTAAGTTTCAACTAAGACCTGAATCTGAACCGAATAGGTGTATTATTCATGTTAAAATGCATGATTTTGATGGGGTTCATCAGCAAACAGCTCTGGGTATTGTAGGCGTTAACTTACTTTATGCTTGCATGTTTATTAGCGATCCAGAAGTATTCCTCAATGCCTTAACAGACGATTTATCATCAGGTCGTATTGAGATAGATATGTTCAAGTTGGTAGGGCCAGACTTTGAAGATGTAGATAATAGACTGATGAGTCTTAAGCTCGTTAAAAATGGCCTCACTCGAGCGGCTATTTTCGGACCTGATGGAAGTGTTCATCAGCCTTCTGAAATGCTATATAAGAAAAACGTTTTGATGCTTCGTGGTAGGTTTAGACCGGTGACTCATGTCAATGTAGATATGCTATTGGCGGCCAGAAGGCAATTCAAAAATGAAGATGATGTTGAGAAAGAGCGCATAGTCGTTTTATCAGAGTTGACTTTGACAGATCTAAGTTCTGATGGCGAGATTGATGAGCAGGACTTTTTGAATCGCGTTGATATCATATGTTCTCTTGGACAAAACGTGATGATCTCAAATTATCCTGAGTATTATCGATTGATAGAATACCTTTCTAAATATACGAAAGGGTATAAAATAGGAATCATCCTTGGAATATATAATCTCTCTAGAGTTCTGGATGAGAAATATTACACTAAAGCTAAAGGAGGTCTGTTGGGAGCTTATGCTCATATTTTTGGTGGCAATACAAAACTCTATGTATATCCATCAAAACGTGCAGGGGAGGATAAACTCTTTACATTGGATGATGTCGAACTTCCAGATAAAGTCAAACCTCTACTCGAATATGCCAAGCAGAATAATAAGCTGACGCAAATTGACAACGCCAACCTGGAGAATCTAAATATCATTTCTGATGATGTATTGGAAATGATCAGAGCTGGTGAAGACGGCTGGGAGAAATTTGTTCCTAAGAAAGTCGCGGCAGCGATAAAAGCAAACTGTTTGTTTGATTATCCTTGTTCTCCTGAAATAGGACTAAAGGCTAAAGTGTAAACTAAGCTAACTCTCTCAAGTCTACAGGCACTACTCTGGATACTCCTTGCTCTATCATAGTTATACCATAAATCACGTCTGTACTAGCCATCGTGCGTTTATTGTGTGTCACGATAATGAATTGAGAATCAGTTGAAAATTTCTTAATGATGCTATTGAACTTGTCAATGTTGGCATCATCTAAAGGAGCATCTACTTCATCGAAAATACAGAATGGAGCTGGCTTCAATAAGTAGATAGCAAACAGTAAAGAAATAGCAGTCAATGTCTTCTCTCCACCCGAAAGCTGATTAATGGTCAAAGGCCTTTTCCCCTTAGGCTTGGCCATAATCTCGATCTTTGATTCTAGTGGATTATCAGGATCTACTAGTTTGAGATCACAGTCATCTTCATCAGTGAACAAGGACCTAAAGACCTTAATGAAGTTCTCTTTTATTTTATCATAAGCCTCGATGAAAGTTTCTTTCGCAACTCCATCTATTTCCTCAATAGTCGATAGGAGGGAATCTTTTGCCTTAAAGAGGTCTTCGCGCTGTTCGGTGATGAAATCATTTCGTTCTTTGATTTCATTGTAGGCCTCCATTGCCATAGGATTGATAGGCCCAATTTGATCTATTTTCGATTTTAGTTGTTGAACACGCTCACCCAGATGAACTTCATTAGGATCTTCACTTGTTTCGCTTTCGTTATCCTTGCCCTCCAAGACAAGCTGATCGAGATCAATATTGAACTCAACGGACAACCGTTCTTTGACTGACGTTAATTCAAGCTTGGTTTCATTTAGGGTATTACTAAGTTCCATCAACAGCGCATCAACATGCTCCTTGTTCCGCTGAATTTCTCTAATAACTTTTTCTGACTCATCAATATCTCCACGTCCGCTGTAATACAATTTTTCTGCCTCTACAACTCCCGCTTCTATAGTCTCCTTTTCGTCATACATGCCAATGAGTGTGTCATCTCCTGCATCCGATTTCTCAATGAGATTCTTTATTTCACCTTCGTTATTGGTGAGTTCTTCTGAATTTTTCTCAATTCTCAATTTACTCAAATTGAGCGCTTCTTGTTTATAGGTGATTTCCTTATCTATTCCGCTGACCTTATTCTCATATTGAAGCAGGGATATATTTTTTTCATTGTAGATAGTAGACTTTTGGCTCAGAATTTCATTCTCTTCATTCAGTTGTTCCTTGAGCCCAGTGAGTTTCTCTTCACTTTTTAGTAATACAGTATGTTCTGCTTCTGCTTTAGGTTTATGCGCTTCAATTTCTTCTGATAAGATGGTGATTCGCTCTGAGATATCTTCTTTTTTGATACCAGCAGAGTTGATCATATCACTGAACTGCTCCTTTTTCGTCTTTACTGAGATATATTCTTCATTGGTCAGATTGATTACTGATTGAAGCTCTTCTATCGAAGAGGATATAGTAGCAACTTTCAGTTCTTCTAGTTCGTGTTCTTTATCTCTAAGTGATTGTTTTGATTTTGTGAGCTTGATATTGATTTCTTTGATTTCTTTTTCAAGTTTTTCAAGGTTTTTGGCTCGTCCAATCTTTTTACCTTCAAACAGTCCCACCGATCCTCCGGAGATACTAAAATGCTTCTTAGATATTTTCCCGCTTTTGGTGATGAAGATGGCCTCTGGGTCATCAGGTAGGTTGTGATCTTGCTCACAGATATAGACATTGTCTAATATGTGACTCATGAGTTTACGATATCTATCGTCATACTCAATCACCTCTGTCGCTGGGAAGGCATTTTCGAACATTTTGGAAGTACTAGGGACATATTTCCCCAAAGCATCTAGCACAAAAAAGTGCGCCTTACCCTTACTAGAATCACTCAGAATATTGATGGCTTGATAAGCTTCTTCGGCAGTATCAACCACATAGTAATTGAGGTAATTTTCTAAATAGTTTTCAATAGCGATTCGATAGTCTGGTGGACAGGTCAGAACATCCGTCAACAAAGGAGCATCTTTCTTCCAATCGGTCTGTTTCTTTAGAAACTTGATCGCTTCTGGGAATCCTTCAAGATTCTCTACCAGTGATTTGGTCAAGTTGAATTCATTTTGGCGAGCATCGACCTTTCTATTGAGCTGAGCTACTTCTTCTCTGATTACATTGACCGTATTATCAGTCGATTCTATTCTGCTTTTATTTGTTGCTTCTTCTGTTTTTAACTGAGAAAGTGTCTTGTTTTTCACGAGTAATTCTTCCTCAAGTAACTCTGTCCTGTTCTCAAACTCTAGTAGACTATTACTCTTGGTACTTGAGTCAGTGGCCATTTTCTCAAGTTCTTGCTTGAGTGATGAGCACTGTATTTCTTTGATCTCTACTTCTTTATTTAGTTGATAGACTTCATTCTGCTTATTACGATGGAAATCGTTCAAAGAGTCCGTTTCGTTTTTGATGTTTTGCCAAGTTACCTTTTGACCTTCATAGGCTTCCTTGAGCACTTTGAGCTCATGCTCACTTTCTAGTAATAGCTTTTCAGAAGTAAGTTTCTCTTGATCCAGACTTTGAATACTGAAACTTGAACGTTCACAACTTTGTCTATCCTGATCAACTTGATCTCTGAGTCGCTCTGACTTATCATTCAAATACTTGAGCCGTTCATTCTTGATTTTTTTATCACTCTCGTATTGTCTTATGTTATTGACATGCTCGTTGAGTGATTTTTGACGAGTAGCTAGTGTCTTTTCTTTGGAGACCAGTTCCTTTTTGGACTTTTCTATCGTTGCTTCATTTTCAGCTATCTGCTTAGAAAGGCTGATTTTGGTATCATTTTCAGCCTCTATTTGCTTGGTGAGTGTCTGAAATGATTGTGTTTGTTTACGTATAGAAAGTTTGGCAAGCTGAATACTTAACGATTTATACTCCTCTTTGATTTTATAATATTTCTCTGTTTGCTTTGCTTGTCGCTCAAGAGATTTCATATTCTTCTCGATCTCGAAGAGCAAGTCTTCTACACGATCCAGATCAGCATCTGTATCCTCCAGCTTTTTAAGAGTCTCTTTTTTACGTTTTTTGAATTTTGATATTCCAGCAGCTTCTTCAAATAGACCTCTTCTAGAGTTATCTTTATCATTGAGCAGGTCATCTACCATTTTTAGCTCGATGATCGCATAGCTATTGGAAGCGATACCTGTGTCCAAGAATAAGTTTGTGATATCTTTCAATCGACAGGTAACACCATTGAGTAAGTATTCACTATCACCAGATCGATAGTATTTTCTGGTAATCGTTACTTGTGAGTATTCTGTTGGAAGTAGGTTTTTAGTATTGTTGAATGTTAAGGAAACTTCAGCCATTTGGGTGGGCTTCCTTTTTTTAGTGCCATTGAATATGACATTCTCCATTTTATCAGATCGGAGCGCTTTAGTCTTTTGCTCTCCCAGTACCCACCTAATGGCATCTACTACATTTGATTTACCACATCCATTTGGGCCTACTATACCAGTGATTCCTTCATCAAAGTTGATTGTTATTTTGTCTCCAAAACTCTTAAAACCCTTTATTTCTAACTTTGATAGCTGCATAGTAATCGTTCCCGTAATCCTCTACTGTATTATTTCTTAGTGGTAATGTTTACAAGGGCAACAAATATAATATTTCACGTTAATTATGCAATATGTATTATGGTTACAAGTTAGATCAGTCTAGGGCATTCTTGGTGACCCAGTATCGATATCCAACGATGGCCATCTCGACCTTTGATAATTTAGTAATGTCTTTTTTGCTGTATTTCGGTAGGACTACTTTATTGATTTTTGCAAGAATTTTGAACATATCGCTTGGTGATCGGTTGAATATAGAAGTACTGCAAATTTAATTCATTCCAATGATTTGATAATCAAGTCCTGTATATTAATTTGTGGCATTGTTTTTAAACTAACCTGAATTATAATGACTGATAATAGTGCGTATATAGGCTTCCTAGAGGTATGGCAACAAATCATGATGATCAGTTCTATTCTGGCCGTGGTACTTTCTGTGATTATTTTCATTTATCATAATGTTAAAGTCTCTAGCATAAAGGATTATAAAGCGAAATATGATTACATCAATTTACATGAAATCAAAACATATAAATGGGCATTCATTCTATTAGGTGTAGCAATGGCGCTGTACTCTAATGGGTATAATGATGCTACTGCTGCCAAAAGCATAGTTTGGTTCTTTGTGCGATTCTTTGTTGCAGGATGTATTGGAACACTCATAGGATATGTTTCAGCATTGGTATTGCAATATTACTATCCAGGAAAGATGCAGAAGAAACTTGATAAGTGGAGATACTTACCAAGAGTGAACCCTGCCACTGGAAACAAAATGAAACTTCTTAGTTAAGATGAGGAGGATGTTCATTTAGACGAAGGGATGCAAGCTGAAGAAAATGTCTTTTCTATAGATTATGATGTTTGGATGGATGATGCTACTGGTGAAACAAAGATTGAGCGTTATGAAGGCTACATGGAGGCACTTGAATGTGGTTCTTGTGGATTTAGAACGCTTAAGATTGCGCGTGAAGAGATCGTAGAACCTGCCACTGTTTCTAATGATGGTGAGTTGCTCAAGCATTTTGAGTGTAACTATTGTAGTTCAAAACGAACTACTCAACATACGATTGCGAAGTTGACGAATTCCGCTGCAGAAGCTGAGATGGTGAAGAAACAAACTCAAATGAAGCAACAAGATGAAAGTCAAAAAACTTATATAGAAGCTATCAAATTGCAAATACACCAGAGTGATGGAACTTCGAAAATATTTGAATTTCACACTATAGGGCAAGCGAAGGACTTTCTAGATGAATATAAAAAGTAGCTCGAGTAAGGTTTACGGTAGATTGCTAAAAATTCTAAGGAACTTTAGCCATGGCCATATAGACCAATACACCGGTTATATTATTATTTAACATTTGGCATCATTGTGGCATCTTATTGACAAGAATGTCGTTCAAAGAGGGAAGTTGAAAATGAAAATTATGAGAAGGATAATACTATTTATTTTATTGATTGCCACCAGCACAGTATCATTTGCAGGAAGTATAGCAAAAGAGGACAGTACTAAGCTGATGCCTGAGCCTCGACATGCTAAAGAAGCTATGTTGATTACTCAATTATTAGAAATCCATCATTATCGTAAAATGAAATTTTCTGATTCGTTGTCTTCAGCGATTTTGGATTCTTATATCAATGTTCTTGACCCCGGTAAGAGTTATTTTCTAGCGAGTGACATAGTGTCATTTGAGGCTTTGAGGTACGAACTAGGCAAGCAAACTGTCAAAGGAAATGTTCAGCCTGCTTATGACATCTTCCACCTTTTCAATGAGAGATATACAGCACGGATGAGTTATATCAATGAAGTTTTATTGAAAACCTCGTTTGACTATAGCAAAAATGAAATGCAAGATGTTGATCGAACAGACAATAAATGGTCTTCTTCCGAGAAAGAACTCAATGATATTTGGAGAAAGATTGTTAAAAATCAGAAACTTAGTTTGATACTCAATGATAAAACGGAAGATGAAATCAATGAGATTATCAATAAGAGATATAAACGATATTTGAAGACCATATCTCAGTATAAAAGTGATGATATATTTCAGCTTTATATGAATGTAGTTTCTGAGGCATTTGATCCTCATACCAATTACTTTTCAAAGCACACCTCTGACAATTTCAAGATCAATATGAGTTTGTCTCTGGAAGGTATAGGTGCTACGCTTCAAACAGTAAACGATTATACTAAGGTAAATAGGGTAGTTCCAGGAGGGCCAGCGGATAAGTCAGGTCTGATACATGGAGAAGATAAAATTATAGCCGTAGGTCAAGGAGAAGTAGGTGAGATGCAGGACATCATCGGATGGAGAATCGATGATGTAGTTGCATTGATAAGAGGTCCAAAAGGAACAAAAGTGAGGTTAGAGATTTTACCTGCGGTAGATGGTGTCAATGGCAAAGCTGAACTGATCACCATAGTAAGAGAGAAAGTGAAATTAGAAGATAAAGAAGCTCAGAAAGAAATAATTCCTATGATCAAAAATGGAAAACAGATGACCATGGGGGTGATCAAGTTACCAAGCTTTTACTTTGGATGGGAAGACTACCAAAAAGGAGATGAAAACTATTCGAGTACCACAAAGGATGTAAGAAGGCTTATAGAGGAATTAAGCACTGAAAATATTGATGGACTCGTGATTGACTTGAGAAATAACGGTGGAGGCTCATTGTCTGAAGCCATAGACTTGACGGGATTATTCATAGACAATGGACCTGTTGTTCAGGTCAAGCCGTCAGACCCTAGGAGAGCTATTGAAGTCGGCAGAGATACCCTTGACGGAGTGGCTTATGATGGACCAATGATGGTGTTGATCAATAGATTCAGTGCCTCTGCTTCTGAAATATTTGCAGGTGCCATACAAGATTACAAACGTGGAGTGGTGGTAGGAGAACAGACTTTTGGAAAAGGAACAGTACAGAGTGTGGTGGATTTGGGAAGGTTTATGCCCGAGGCAAAAGATGAGACTGGTCAACTGAAGTTGACTTTACAGAAATTCTATCGAGTAACAGGAAGTAGTACTCAGCATAAAGGAGTAAGCCCAGATATTAATTTACCATCTGCTTTCAGCGCAGAGGATTTCGGGGAAAGTGCTGAGCCTAGTGCATTGCCTTGGGATGAAGTGGCTTCCACAGATTTTGAAGCTACTAATGATGTCTCAATAGCGATGATTGCCAAGCTTAAAAAAGTATATGAGTATCGTTTGAAAACAGATAAAGGACTTCAGCAGTTTGTAGAAGAGACCAAGGCTTTTGAAAAAAATCTAAAACTCTCAGAAGTTTCACTCAATCAGTCTGAGAGACAATCAGAGATAGATAGAATCGATAAATTAAAGAAATCTACTGATCTATCTACGACTATTGTCAATAAAGAAACCGGAGCAACAGTCACGGATGAACTCAATATTGATGATCAATATTTGAAAGAAGGAATTTTGATATTGGCTGAATTGATTACTGGAAATATTGGCTAATAAGTTTATTGTTAGTATATTTTGTGTTCAACGCATAGTATAATATCTATTAATCTACGAAGTTATGAACCAAAATCTTGAACATTTCAGAAACCTTGTATCTCTAGCAGCAATTGATGGAATTATTCAAGATATAGAGCGAATAACCTTGTCTAAGATTGCCTACGAAAAAGGGATCTCCGTAGAGAGGATGAATATTATGCTGAAACATGCCGATGAATATGCCTATCTGATTCCACAGAATGTAGAAGAAAGAGATACACAGCTTAAAGAGATGATTGACTTTGCGTTGGTAGATGGAGATTTTGCACAAGCCGAAAGAGGACTTATCATGTCAGTTGGTGAGAAATTGGGCTTCACTAAAGAAGAACTCAACCTTACGATTGATAAGAAACTTGCGCTAGAACAGCAGTAGTACGCCAGAAAAAATCACTAATCCCGCAATCATCACAAGTAAACTGTAAGGTAGAATATCTTTGGCCTTCAGTTTGGTAATCCCTAATAGTGGCAACGCCCAAAAAGGCTGTAACATATTAGTCAATTGATCTCCGTAGGACAATGCCATGATAGCCTTATCAATAGGCACTCCCAATGATGTAGCAGCATTACAAATAATTGGACCTTGTACTGCCCATTGCCCACCACCACTAGGTACAAAAGTATTTACAACAGCAGCACTTATCAATGTGAATATTGGAAACGTAGTTACGGTTGAAATTTGAATGAAAAAGTCAGAAAATATAATGACCAACCCTGAGTATTTCATTATGCCCATAATGCCAGCATAAAGCGGAAATTGAATAATAATGCCAGATGCCCCAGAGATAGCTTGCTGCACCGCATTCAAAAAGTGATGAATTGATCCATGAGCGATTATACAAAGGCCAAATAAAGTGAAGTTGATATAATTGAGATTGATGAAAGATAGTCCATTTCCTTCTGAAATAGTTACGTTATAAATAGCATACAAGACAATGGCGCCACCAATCAGGTAGGCAAGAATTCTGGAATGATCCATTCGCTCTGCTCCAGAGATACTTTTTCGGTCATCGTTAGTGACAACATCGCTATTTGGAATTTCTGTTGACGTTGATCTTGTCCCCAGGAAGTAGAACAGCATTGGAATTATTGTAATCAGTAATCCCCAAGCGGTGAGATTCATTGGTGAAAGTACGGTATGATCAATAGATATTTGCCCGATAGTCTCAAATAGAAAGTGATTTGACTCTGCCACTTTGAGAGGTGCAGATCCTGAAAAACCTCCATGCCATGTCATCATGCCGCTATATCCTGCAGCTCCTAATAGAGGGTAATTCATCTTGATTTGATTTAGTTTTGCATACTCACCTACTTTTCTAGCGAATACAGCACCTATAATCAAACAAAGGCCCCAGTTGATAAAGCTAACCCCTATAGATACTACACTGATCAATGCTGCAGCTGTAGCGGTGTTGTAAGCATATCTTGTAAGTAAATTAAGTAATCGATCTGCAGCTTTGCTTAAGGCCAGGGTATGTCCTAATACTAAGATCAGTACCATCTGCATAGAGAATGATAGAAGTTCCCAGAATCCTTTTTCCCAAAATCCAGCAATCTCAACTAATTGATACTTATCTGTGTTTGGTGAATCTGTAAGTATCCAAGCAGTAAAGAAGGTAACTAAGGTCAATAGAACCGCAATAGAAAAGGGAGAAGGTAATAGTTTGTGGACAAGCCTGAGGTATAGGTTGTCTTCCTTCATCCTAGTTTAATGACGCTAAAAAAGACATCACATCCACATCGTCAGCATAATCTGACAGATTGGGTTTTTGTGCTTGACCTAATGGTAAGCTTTTCTTATACCAGCCATCTTTTGATACGATACATTGGATTTTCCCATCATGCTGAGAGATAAGTTGGTCAAGATGTGATTCGTCTTCGTATCGTTCATAAAACAATACAGAAATAGGGGAGACCAACGATTGATCTTCGGTCAGTAGCAAATAACCATTATCATAGTGATGAACCCTATTGATTAGATATATTGACTTATTATAGTCGTAGTTGTTGTTGTATTTGTGATGAGATGAAACGTACTCGTGATCATCAAGATTACCTAATAGGTGTTCGACTTTATAGTCTTTTGGGAAATATACTTTAGAAATATTCCTACAGCCTAAGCCATAATACTGAAACATATCTTGCCCTAATAGCCCTATTTCTTCTGGACTTTCATCACCGGTAAGTATTGCGCAAGAACTGCGATTCTTTCGGATGATGTTCGGGTACTTTGAAAAGTAGTAATCAAAATATCTGGAGGTATTGTCACTCCCTGTTGCGATGACTGCATCCATTTCTTTAAGCCGTTCTACAAAGTGGATTTGCGAGGTCAATTCTTTATCAATTTTCATCAATTCAGCTACCAAAAAGGGGAGAAGAATATTGTCTTGACTACTTAGCTTTATTTTTGCGATATGTCCACTAATAATGATGGCCAAGAAATCACTAAAGCCTACAAGAGGAATGTTTCCAGCCATGATCACACCAACTCTTTTTGGATGATTAGTTGTGATATTATAGTGATTTGTCCATTCAGTGAGGTTTTCTTTGCTCAGTAACTCTGCTAAACTTACTATTGCTAAGTTGACACTTTCGGGAGTAAACCAATTGTTTTGTTGCTCAGCTCGAAAGATAATTTCTGAAGGAATAAAATCTGTAACCCTTAGTCTATCACCAAGTTGAGCAAATGCATTGATACGGTTATTGATGTCCATGTATTATGACTGACTTTTTTATCAAGGATATCTGTTTGAACACAACAGGATGTTGCATATTTTTGTGTAAAGAAACACATAGTTATTAGTTATTAAAAATACGAAGCATTTATTATGGCAATAATAATCACTGACGAATGTATTAATTGCGGTGCCTGTGAGCCTGAATGTCCAAATACGGCCATATATGAAGGAGGTATTGAGTGGACTTGGTCTGGAGGTACAGAATTGAAAGAAGTAGAAATGGAAGATGGAGTAGCTGTTGATGGAAATCAAGAGCAAGTTCCTGTATCTGACGAATTTTACTATATAGTATCTGGAAAATGTACCGAGTGTAAAGGTTTTCATGAGGAACCGCAATGTGCAGCTGTATGTCCTGTAGATTGTTGTGTGCCAGACCCAGATTATGTTGAAGAAGAAGATGAATTGTTGACTAAGCAGGCATGGTTGCATAATGCTTAATAAGTAAATAAACCTTATTCTAGTCTAGTATTTACTCATTAAAAATGGCTCTGTTTTCACGGAGCTATTTTATTAAGTACTTATTGAGCAATAGTGATGATATTTATTTCAATGGAAACAGAATATGGCAAATCAAAATTCACAAATAGAGAATAGTAAACCCATTAAAAAAAGAAGCAAACTCAGAGAGTTTTTTGCTCTCGAAGAGTTTTTTGATTATTTTTTTAGAAAGAAAGACCCCAATAGACCGACCAATTTCAGCTTAAAGATGATGCATGGAGTTAATAAGATATCAATTATCATCTTTTTGATTGCATTTGTGATTTGGTTGGTTAAGCGACTTTCGTAAATCTTTATTTCACATGCTGAAACAAAACCCCACCAAACGGTGTTATCTTACTATCCTTTAGAAATAGTAAATGATAGGTAACAGATTCACAGAGTATATTCCAGAAAAAAGTAAAGAGAAAGGCGATTTTGAAAATCTGCTGAAAATCTTTTTAGAGTTAGTGACGATCACAGGCGGTAGTGCTTCAGAAGCACTGAGCTGGTTGACTAACTTAGATAAAGAACACAACATCACTAATGGAGACTATGGGATAGGTGATTTCATCGATGACCTAAAGGCTAAAGGTTACTTGGATGAAAATCCTCAATCTGGCGAAATCAAAGTAACCGCTAAGAGTGAGCAAAAAATTCGTAACAATGCCCTTGAAGAGATTTTTGGTAAGCTAAAGAAATCTGGGAAAGGTCAGCATAACACTAATCATACTGGACAAGGTGATGAGCAGGGTACAGATCGAAGGAGTTTTGAATTTGGCGATCCTGTAGATCAGATATCAATGACAGAGTCATTTCGTAATGCCCAAATCAATCACGGCATTGGTGACTTTATGCTAACAGAAGATGATTTAGAGGTAGTGGAGAGCGAATATAAAACGCAGACTTCTACTGTATTGATGATAGACATCAGTCACTCCATGATTTTGTACGGAGAAGACCGCATCACTCCAGCAAAGAAAGTAGCCATGGCACTGGCTGAGTTGATCAAAAAGAAATACAAAAAAGATACATTGGATATTCTCGTATTTGGTAATGATGCGTGGCAAATAGAAATTAAAGACTTGCCTTACTTACAAGTAGGTCCATATCATACAAATACTATTGCAGGGCTAGAATTGGCGATGGATATTCTCAGGAGAAGGAAGAATAAAAATAAGCAGATCTTTATGATTACAGATGGGAAACCTACCTGTATGAAAGTAGGGGTGAAGTATTATAAAAATAGCTTTGGTCTTGATCCTAAAATTCTCACGAAGACATTGAATCTAGCCACTCAGTGTAGGAAAATTAATATTCCCATTACCACATTCATGATTGCCTCTGACCCTTATCTTAAGGAGTTTGTAAAGGAATTTACTGAAGCCAATAGTGGCAATGCTTACTACAGTAGTTTGCAAGGTCTAGGGCACCTCATTTTCGAGGATTATAAAAACAATAGAAGAAAATCAATCTAGTCTGAGTAGCAGGCTTAAACAATCCATCAGGATTACTTATAAAGTATGA
This sequence comes from Cyclobacteriaceae bacterium, assembly GCA_034112085.1. Taxonomy (GTDB): domain Bacteria; phylum Bacteroidota; class Bacteroidia; order Cytophagales; family Cyclobacteriaceae; genus JAWUWD01. The sequence continues at coordinate 7,290 of JAWUWD010000048.1, read as the reverse complement.
AGTATAAAGATTTGTCAAAAGAGCAGTTGTTGAAGATAAATACACTTGGGATGTTAAAATCCTCAGGTTATCAGTCAAAAGGAGTTAAGGATGAACTACGAGATAATTTAATTTCGAAACTACAAAGTGGCGAACAAGTATTTGAGGGAATCTGGGGGTACGAGGATACGGTTATTCCAGATGTGGAAAGAGCTATTCTGTCAAAACACAATATCAATTTTTTGGGTCTTAGAGGACAGGCTAAAACACGTATGGCTAGGCAGATGGTCGAGCTATTGGATGAATACATCCCTGTTGTGAAAGATGCGCCACTAAATGATGATCCACTGCAGCCGATTTCTAGATTTGCGCTAGATGAGATTGCTGAGCATGGTGATAACACCCCTGTTACTTGGTTATATAGAAAGGAGAGATATACGGAGAAGTTGGCTACGCCTGATGTGTCTATTGCAGATTTGATTGGAGATGTTGATCCGATCAAAGCAGCTAGTTTGAAGCTTCCTTACTCAGATGAGCGAGTGATTCATTATGGACTGATTCCTCGTGCTCACCGTGGATTATTTGTTATCAATGAATTGCCAGATTTACAAGCGAGGATTCAGGTAGCCTTATTCAATATTCTACAAGAAGGAGATATCCAGATTCGTGGATTTAAGCTTCGACTACCACTTGATCTTCAATTTGTATTCACAGCTAATCCTGAAGACTACACTAATAGAGGAAGTATAGTCACCCCCCTCAAAGACAGGATAGACAGCCAGATTATCACACACTATCCTGAGGATATTGAGCTGAGTAAAAAAATCACCCATCAAGAGGCCCAATTGGATCAAGCACAACTGGAAGTTGTTACTCAATTTGAACTTGCGAAGAATCTTGTCGAGCAGATTGCTTTCGAAGCCAGAGCTAGTGAGTATGTAGATGCTAAGAGTGGAGTATCAGCGCGTCTGACTATATCTGCCTATGAAAATCTCATGAGTGCCGCAGAACGTAGAAGTCTAATCAACAAGGAATCTAAAGTCAATCTTAGAATTTCTGATTTTAATGGAGTAATCCCAGCGATCACAGGAAAGATAGAATTAGTATACGAAGGAGAGCAGGAGGGAGCCGGTATTGTTGCTCAAAATTTGATAGGTAAAGCTATTCGAACACAATTCCTGAACTACTTCCCCGATCCTGAAAAAATGCGCAAGCAGAAAACCAACCCATATCAGCAAATCACCGATTGGTTTGGTAAAGGCAATATGGTTGATTTACTTCAAGATCATTCTGAAAAGGAATACACCAAAACATTGGCGGAAATACCAGGACTTAAAGACCTTATCAAGAAATATCAAAGCAACTTAGCAGCCAATGAACAGCACTTCATGATGGAATTTGCCCTGTATGCACTTGTAGAGTATAGTTTACTAAGTAAGCATCCTTTGGAGAAGGGAATGCAGTTCAAAGATTTACTAAGTAGCATGTTTTCAATGCCAGAGGATGACTTTCCGGAAGAGTTGCAGTAATTCTTGTTTTCTTTTCACTGAGTCTTGATTGACTAAAAAAACAATAATGTTAGTCGTTTTTTGACAAGAGTTCTACTATTTTCATGGACTTTAAAAAACACCCAAATCAATGACTAAAATTATTCTAGCGGATGATCATCAAATGATTCGTGAAGGGATGTCAGCACTGCTCAGTGACGTTGATAATATTGAGATAGTTGCAACAGCTTCTAATGGTAAAGAGGTACTTGAATATTTAAAGAAAGAATCGGCAAACTTGGTCTTGATGGATATCAATATGCCTGAACTTGATGGACTCCAAACCACCAAAAAGATTAGTAAGCAATACCCTAAAGTGAAAGTATTGATTTTGTCAATGCATAACAAAGAGGGGTACATTAAGAATGCAATCGAAGTAGGAGCAAGTGGCTATATCCTAAAAAATACGGGAAAAAAGGAATTGCTACTGGCTATTGACCATATCAATACTGGAGGGACTTACTTTTCACAAGATGTCACAAATACGCTGGTCAATAATATGAGAGCCGGGCATTCTGATGGAGTGACGTTAACCACCAAAGAGAAGGCTGTCTTGGAACTCTTAAGTGATGGATTTACTACTGTAGAAATTGCTGAGAAAGTGGTAGCCAGTCAACATACGATTGAAACTTATCGCAGAAACCTACTTTTGAAATTTGAGGCGAAGAATGTATCTGAACTAATCAAGATTTCGATGAAAGAGGGATTTATATCCTAAATGTATCACCTCATCAACTAATTTCTTTTATCTCTTCACAGAAATCAAACTAGAATTGACCAAATTCTAGTTGCTCTGTTCCCTTTTTTCTGGTTTTTCGTATCCCTGTTTTCACTGAGTAAAATTCACGGTTTTCTGTGTTTTTTAATAGTTGAACACCTAGTATTATTGGATAAATTATTTCCACACATAAAAATAATACTACTATGAAAACTGCAAAATTATTGAAAATCGCATTTGTATTTGTTGCTATACTTTCTTTAGGAGCTTGTGAAGATGAAGAGATCACTGTAAAGAATACTACTGGTGATGTGCAAAAAGAAACTGCAGGAGCGGATTGATAAAATAGATCCGAATAAAAAGATACATAAATTGCTTCTCCTTATATTACTGCATGAAGCGACTTCTTTTTTTGATTTGTAGCATAAGCAATTTTAGTCATGCCCAAGACACTCTTATTTATAGAATTAAAGAAGCATATTCCAATGAAAATCAAAAGGAACTGGGAGAAGTATATAGAAAAAAAGGTATCAAATACAAAAATAAGGGACAGTACTCTAACGCGGAGAAATGTTATTATGAATCATTAAGAATATATACAGCTTTAAACGATTCTTCTAATGTTGGGAATGTACTTAATAACTTAGGTTTACTATTTTTCACAAAGTATGATAATAATGCTGCGCTAGAATATTACTATAGGTCAGTCAAAATCAATGAAGAGTGTAAAAATTCTATTGGTTTGACGAAAAATTATTTAAATCTCGGCAATTTCTTTTTTAGCCAAAAAGACTTCTCCCTAGCATTAGATTATTATTATCAATGTAGGGAGGAGTTAGTTGATATAAATAATGGCTATTTATTAGCTTCTACACATTTGGGGATTGGGAATATCTTCTCACATCGTGATTATGATCAGAAACAATTAGTAAAAGCGCAGAGTGAATATTTGTCGGCATTGCATATATATAAACAGTTAGAAGATTCTCTTAGTCTATCGAAAGTATATAACAATTTGGGAACGATAAGTTTTGATCAAAAAAAATATGTAGACGCATTTAATTATTTTAATCAAGGATTGTTCATAAAAGAACAAATCAATGATCAAAAAGGAGTAATGGTCACTTATCTCAATATGGGAAGTGCTCTAGAAAAACAAAAAGACTTTTCTCAAAGTCTGAAATTTTATAAACGAGGTAAAGGAATTGCTAAAGAGATCTCTGATGCTGAAGATTATCTACATATAATTTACAATATGGTAAATGTATATATGGAGTTAGGGAAAGCAGATTCTGCTGCAACTTTATTTGCAGAGTATAATGAACTCAGAGACTCTGTATTTAATGAAGAAAAATCTCGTCAGCTAACGGAATTGCAGACGCAATATGAAACGGAAAAAACAACAAAGGAATTAGAGTTGCAAAAAATTGCAACACAAGAAAAAACTAGCCTAAATCGTATTCTTTTTATCGTATTGTTTTCGCTGGGGCTGTTATCAGTCGCTGTTATTGTATTGTTCCTTCAGAGACAGAAAGTAATTAAAAAACTGCGTAATAAGGAAGATGAGTTGCACAAACAGGAAGTTACTCGTCTACAAAAGGAACAAGATATCCAATCATTGCATGCGATGATGGAAGGACAACAGCAAGAACGGCAACGAATCGCTGAGGATCTTCATGATCGTCTAGGAGCTAAATTATCTGCCATTAAACTGTTCCATGAGAGTAGCCGAGCTGATATCAACAAGTTTGATAAGGTTGACGAAATGCTCAATGAAACGATCATTGAGACCAGAGAAATCGCTCACAACCTGGCACCCAGTGTTTTGACCAAGTATGGATTGGTGCAGGCCTTACAGGATTTGTTGGAAACACTACAATCTACAAATAAGATTCAAACGCAATTCTCCTCTACTAACCTGAATAAAAGATTGCCAGAAGGAGTAGAGACAGCACTTTATTATATAGTTCAGGAACTAGTTACTAACACCTTAAGACATAGCGGAGCAGACTCATTATCGATAAGCATGTCTTGTCATGACGATGGATTGCTCAATTTGTGCTATGAAGATAACGGTAAAGGATTTGACCCAAGCAGTCTGCCAAAAGATAGTATGGGGTTACGCAATATGAGAACAAGACTTGCTCCTTTCGCAGGTATTCTGTCAATCGATGCAGTACCAAATCATGGGGCTACATTTATTATTGATATTTCTCTTCTAGAGTTAAGTGTCTAAATGGCATTTATTTTTATAGATTCTACCGAAAATACAGCATTTTAATTTTCCCTGAAACCGGCTTTTCACCAATCTAATTATTTGGTTTCACGGTTTTCTGTTTTTCACCTCACGGTTTTCTGTTTTGAGATTCACGGTTTTCTGTTTTGAGATTCACGGTTTCTCGTGAGACATTTCCACTCCATCATACCTAGTTTTATATAAACTTGAATGGCAAAAGTTATGACGAAATTATTATCCGACACTCAGATTGATTCTCTATCCGAAAAGGAATTTACAGCCGAAGATAGGTTGTATTGGGCTGCTCAACTAAAGTGCACCATTATTGAATTAATAAAGGCAGAAAGTAAAGTAGGAGCGAATCCTGAGTTGATTTCAAATTACTTGAATGAAAAACAATCAAAATGATGACCTCAGATCACTATAATCTAAAGATGGGAGCTGAAGATCCAAAATACCTTGATGCCGAAAACAATTGGGAGATAAACTACTGGTGTTATAAGTTCAAGTGTAGTCGGGAAGAGTTACTCATTGCTGCTAAGGAAGTCGGAACCAAGTTGGAGAATATACAGCAGTTTATAGTTATGATTAACGCAGCTAAAGATAAGTCCAATGAGAAATAGAAAGAGCATGAGATTCTTCAATGGACTTTTATGAAAGATTGTACAATTGAGAGTAGACTGTTGTTTGCGCACAACGCGATAGACCATGCACTTCGAAATTCGGTGATTAAGGAGGCATTGAACAAGTATGGTTATGATGATAATACTATAAAGTCTGGAAGGACACTTTATGAAGAAGCAGATACTCTTCACCGTATTCAAGTAAGAGAGTATGGAGCACAGCAGTTTATTACAGATGACCTAGTTGAAGCGAGAGCAAATGCCAATATCAATTATCTGAAACACCTAAGATTGGCACGTATTGCTTTGAAAGACTTACCAGAAGTCATACAAGTATTGTGGAATGTCGAAATTAAGTCATTTTCTCTATTTGGCTGGATGAAGCAGGTAGAAGACTTTTATAACAGGCTACTTCAGAGTACTATTGACCAAAAGAAGGCCCTTGACAAAGTTGGGCTGGATGATGCAATACTATGTCAAGGGTTAGATAATATGAAGTCCGTTGAGAGACTTCTCAATGAACAATTGAAAGAAGATGGAGAAGCTCATAATAGTACAAAAAAAAGAGACGCTGCGTTTGATGTGATGAATACTTGGGTAATAGATTTTATAGAAGTAGCAAGTATCGCATTGGATACTAAACCTCAATATTTAGAAATCATGGGTGCTTGTTCTAGATGATGTGTTGAATACTATCTCAGTCAAAGAGAAGTAAATGTTATGCCTTCTTAGAACTTCTTTTTTCTTTGTAATATTCTTTATCTGCTATGTAAATCGTCTTATTCAATTCTGCGAATTTGATGGATCCATCTTTATTAGTGATAGCCATTTTTTTGATCAAATCAATTTCTTTGTTCTGAGCAATGTCATTTTTGATTTGATTAATCTCTTCTCCATTGAAAGTGAATTTTGCATGAGCAGTTTGATCCGCTGGTCTTCTAAACTTGATGGTAGATCCTTTGTCCCAAACTACGTAATCCTTGCCTAGAATATACATCAGTTGAATCATGAATATAGGATCAGTAGCGGAAGATAGACTACCACCGAAAATAGTGCCTACAAAATTTCTGTTTTTGTAGCTCAAAGGAATTTTTATTTTTACTTCTAAGAGATCATCTGATACAAAATAGATTCGTCCAGTACTCCTGCGATACATAGGGGATAGGTTAAATCCGTGTTTGAAGATGGTTTTCGGTTTGAGAAATTTCTCAAAAAATGAAGAGAGCGTAGCGTACATGGGGACTTACTAGTTAAAGATTGATAATGGATCATTATTAATTCCCAATTTAGTTATTGCAGAGACTGTTTGACAAAGAAGTCTACACATTTATTAGTGATCTCTTCATGGGACTTAATTTTTATATGCCTACGAAATTTTCCACCGCCTTCTAGTATCCCATTTGGATCAGACATTAGATATCCTTTTCCAAATTCTATAGATACATGGCTTGCATACATAAATAGACCACTAAAGTGTTCCTTACCTACCGAGAAGATAATGCCACCATACATTTTATTCTCTTCGGTCTCTGGATAGTATGTCAATATCAATTCTCTTAGGGTATAGAGAGTCTGAGCTTTCTCAGTGTCTAATAAATCAATTTCCTCTAAGAATTTTTGGACTTCTATGTTTGCTGAACGCTTCATATCTATTAGTCTAATCTATTTATGGTCTCTCTCAAAACGTGCTTTCAATACCAATCTAGACTAATTCATAAGTATTTAACAGTTCATCCTACTCTTTCTACAGTTCGGTAAAGCTTATTTTCTAAAGAAGTCTTTGCGCTGCATGTTTGTAATGTCAAACACAGAAAAAGAAACGGACATGAAGCGATTTACTCTAACCTTACTATTGATCATCAGCACAGTTACATTGCAAGCGCAAACTAAAATATCAGGAATGGTCACTGATGAGAAAGGGGAGCCAATGATCGGTACTAATGTCATGGTCTTAGGAAGCTACGATGGAGCATCGACAGATATCAATGGTGAATTCGCTTTTGAGACCTTTGAAGAAGGTGTTAACCAACTTCAAGCCAGCTTCATTGGGTACAAAAACACTATGGCTTCCATAGAAATTTCAAAGATCCCTATCACCATTAACTTGATTATCGAAGAGAGTATCAATAAGCTAGTAGCTGTTGTGATCACTGCGGGTAATTTCACTGCATCAGAGAATGGTAATAG
>JAWUWD010000047.1:0-14701 GCA_034112085.1 Cyclobacteriaceae bacterium | reverse complement strand
TACAAGTGCTGCAAGTGGATAGAAAGTATATCTTTTTCATAAAAATTTGTATTCAGTTTCTTAAGGTGTAAACAAATATAATAGCTTTGTCAGACATTAAAATTAATAAAACATGTACACTGGAATTTTTCATACCCATAAACTAGCCGTCACGATATTCTTGCTTATTTACATAGTAAAGCTTATTCTCCTCTTGAGCAATAAGGATAGACTAGATAGGTTTGCTAAGATGATCAAAGTTCCAGAGATGATTGTTAGCTTTTTATTCCTAGCCACTGGGATCTACTTAGTAATCAATGCAGCGGAAGTGACTACCATGATGATTGTAAAATATATCTTGGTGTTCGCTTCTATACCTTTGGCAATAATTGGCTTCAAAAAGTCAAAAAAACCACTTGCCATTATCAGTGTACTATTAATCATTGGCGCCTATGGTCTTGCTGAAATGAGTAAATCAAAAAAAGTAGCACCAAAACCTATCAATGCCATGGTAGAAACTAATCAAGCCGCTGAAAGTTATGACGTGCTTGCCCATGGCAAAGCCCTATATCTCTCTCAATGTGCAGTTTGTCATGGAGAGAAAGGGAAAAAAGGACTCTCAGGCGCCAAGGACTTATCAATATCTAAACTATCAAAAATAGATATGCATGAGCTCATTGCCAATGGCAAAAACACTATGCCTGCATACGGTAATAACTTCTCAAGAGAAGAAATTGAGGCAATGGTCGTCTTTGTCAAAACTTTAAAAGTTGAACTGATATAAAACTTCGCTATTTCACACTAAATCATACTTATAATTTGATCTAATCACAATAATCATTCTATGAGAAACCTTATTCCTTTACTGCTAATTATAGCAACATTATATTCTTGTTCTTCAGCTGAGAATCGTGAGTGGCTCTCTATAGAAAAAGACTTGCAGTCATTACTCATCAATGCTGAAGATGGGGAAACTATCGAAATCCCCGCTGGCAATTACCTATTCAAGAAGGGCCTGCTTATCGATGGCAAGAAGAACGTTACTATCAGGGGGGCTGGAATAGATGAAACTGTGCTGTCATTTTCCATGCAAGAAGAAGGTGCCGAAGGAATCAAAGCAAGCAATTGTATAAATCTAGTTTTCAAGGACTTCACGATCGAGGACGCAAAAGGAGACAATATCAAGGTGACTGATGCACAGGGGATTAGATTTACTAAAGTGAAATCAATTTGGACCGGTAAGCCAAGCCCTGAAAATGGCGCCTATGCATTTTACCCTGTCCTTTCTAAAAATGTAATTATAGAAGAATGTATAGCGATCGGTGCCTCCGATGCGGGCATCTATGTTGGGCAGTCCGATAGTGTTATCATCAGAAATAATGTTGTCATCAACAATGTAGCCGGTATAGAAAGTGAAAATTCGAAATGGGTGGAGATTTATGGCAATGATGCTCATGATAACACTGGAGGAATATTGGTGTTTGATCTACCAGGTCTTACACAAAGTGGCGTCAATACACGTGTATATGACAACAAAATATATGATAACAACTTGACTAATTTTGCTCCTGAAGGTAACATTGTCGCAATCGTACCACCTGGTACAGGAATGCTTCTACTGGCTACTCAGAAAATTGAAATCTTTGACAATGAATTTATCGATAATAGAACCATGGGAATCGGGATAGCGAGCTACAAGCTTGTAGAATTGCTTGGTGCTGAAGATGATGAATCTCAACTGAGTGAAATGATTACAGAAAAAACCAATACTGGTAAGTATAACTCATTTGCTAACAATATCTATATCCACAACAATGTGTTCGATAACGATAAATGGTTCCCAACTATGGAGAACGACTTTGGATTGCTTTTCCTGACCGAATTCCCGTTTACTACCCCTGATATCGTTTTCGATGGCATCATCGATCCCAATAACAAGATCAATCTATGCTTGGAGGATAATGGAGAGATTAACTTCGCTTTACTAGATGCTGAAAATGATTTGGCCGGATTGACCGATGATGTATCACCTTACTTGTGCTCAGGAACTACAGTAGAAGCTGTATACTAATGAGGAAGTTAATAACCTTAGTCATTGTCATAGGGATATCTATTTCTTGTTCTCCAAATGAAGAGAAGAAGGCCATCAAAGAAGTCTCCCTTTCAGGAAATTCAAAGAAAAGTAAATGGCCAGATAAACTCAGTGACTGGGAACTATTCAATCAACCAATAGCTAGATTATCACCCGTTAAAGGTGTATTCATCTATGACATCAATTCACCGCTCTTTAGTGACTATGCACACAAGTCACGATTCATCAAACTGCCTCAAGACAGTGTAATCCAATATAATACTCAAGAGACGTTCGACTTTCCTATTGGAACTATCTTAATCAAAAACTTCTACTATCCATCTGACTTCAGTCAACCAGAAGGCGAACGTAACATCTTAGAGACTAGATTATTAGTAAATAATGAAGCTGGCTGGGAAGCAGTGCCTTATGTCTGGAACGAAGTGCAAACAGAAGCCAATCTTGAAGTTGCAGGAGCTACTAAGCAAGTATCATGGAAAGATACCAAAGGTATCGTAATTGACTTGGACTATTCTGTACCCAATCAAGTGCAATGTAAAAATTGTCATGAAAGAAATGGAAAATTCAGTCCCATAGGACCAAGTGCGCGACAGCTCAATAAGGATGGACAACTTCAACACTGGCAAACCCAAGGCTGGCTATCTGGATTGCCTTCTTCTGATATCCCGAAACTAGTCAACTATAACGATCAAGAAGCCATGCTGAATAAACGAGCTAGAGCGTGGCTGGAGATCAACTGTGCACACTGTCACAGCAATGAAGGCCCTGCAAAAAACACGGGGCTCTATCTCCACGCTTCTGAGACTGACAAATACAGACTTGGATTCAATAAACCTCCCGTAGCCGCTGGCAAAGGCTCTGGTGGCTTGAGATATGACATAGTCGCTGGCAAGCCAGACGAGTCTATCTTACTCTATCGGATTCAGTCTACAGATCCGGGCATCATGATGCCTGAGCTTGGCCGGAAAATGGTACATCAAGAAGGTGTAGAGTTAGTACGTGAGTGGATTTTGAGTTTGTAATCACCTGGAAATGTCATTTTGAGCCATGAAGTAATCTCTCAATCAATTAACAGATTACTTCAGTTGTACCTCCTTCGTAATGACACCATAAAAGGTCATTTTGATTTACTCAGAATCCTCTGCAAATGACGCGTGATAAATTAAACACCTCCAAGTTTCCCCTTAGGAAAGCCCCGTAATTACTCCATGTTCATCGATATCAATACCCTCCGCTGCAGGTACAGCTGGTAACCCTGGCATGCGAAGCATATTACCAGTGATCGGAATTACGAACCCCGCACCTGCTGCGATCTCAATTTCACTTACTGTTAATGTGAAGCCCTTAGGTCTCCCCAAAGCCTTAGGATTATCTGAAAAAGAATTTTGTGTTTTGGCAATACATATTGGCTTATCACTTAAACCGAGTCGGGCAATCTTTTTGATATTGAGTTTTGCCTTTGGCAAAAACTCTACTTTAGCAGCTCCATAGATCTTCTTAGCCACGGCTTCGATCTTGTCTTCTATTGAATCATTCCAATCATATACCGGTGTGTAAGTGGAAGTACATTCATCTATAGCTTTGACCACTTCCTCTGCAAGTTCTGTAGATCCATTACCACCATGCTCCCAGCCTTCGCAAAGTGCTACACGCATTCCCATTTCTTCGCACTTATCTTTGATGACTTGTACTTCTTCGTCAGTATCTGTGACAAATTTATTGATGGATACTACTCCGGGAACTCCGTATGTTTGAACATTCTCTAGGTGTTTCTCCAGATTCACCAAGCCACTGCGCAATGCGTCAACATTCGGTGTCGTCAAGTCAGCCAATGCTTGACCTCCGTGATATTTAAGCGCACGAACTGTAGCTACTACCACTATCGCTTTAGGTGAGATACCCGCGTATCCACATTTTATATTCAAGAACTTCTCCGCACCCAAGTCTGCTCCAAAGCCTGCCTCTGTAACTACATATTCGGAATGGCTCATCCCCATTTTAGTAGCAATCACTGAATTGGTACCCTGTGCTATATTGGCGAAAGGTCCGCCATGAATAATTGCAGGATTTCCTTCTAGAGTTTGTACGAGGTTTGGTTTGATGGCATCTTTCAGTAGAGCGGTCATCGCACCATGCGCCTTCAAGTCACGTGCATATATTGCCTTTTTATCATAAGTATCTCCTATATAAATATTACCTATTTTCTCTTTGAGGTCTTTAAAGTCATTAGCCAAACAAAGGATCGCCATAATCTCAGAAGCAGCGGTTATATTGAATCCAGCTTCTCTCAGCATCCCTCCTGCTTTACCACCAACGCCACTAATTATATTTCTCAAAGCGCGATCATTCATATCCATCACCCTTTTCCAAGCAACTGTTCTTGGATCTATATTGAGGTTATTCTTGCTGCTTTGGATATTGTTATCAATCATCGCTGCCAATAGATTATTGGCTTTTTCTATTGCTGAGAAGTCACCTGTGAAATGAAGATTGATATCTTCCATAGGTATTACTTGAGACCAGCCACCACCAGCTGCACCACCTTTCATTCCGAATACTGGGCCAAGCGATGGCTCTCTCAATACTACTGTAGTGGGTTTACCTATTTTATTCAGACCTTCTGTCAAGCCGATAGATGTGGTGGTCTTGCCTTCTCCTGACGGGGTAGGTGTAATAGCCGTAACAAGCACTAATTTGCTTTTAGCTACTTTATCATGATCAATCAGACTTAACGGCAGCTTAGCTTTATATTTTCCATACATCTCCAAATCGTCCTCAGTGATATTGAGTTTGGAAGCAATATTCTTCACATGTTGTAAGTCAACACTTTGTGCTATTTCTAAGTCTGATTTATAAGTCGTCATATTTGATTTATATTTGGCTAAAAGTCTAAAGTAACATTTTTGATCCAAAATCCCAGTGAATCGCAAACCATTCCACTTCAAACAATTCAGCATCTATCACGACAAATGTGCTATGAAAATAGGCACTGATGGTGTACTTCTTGGTGCATGGACACCACTCAACAAGGCCAAGCGAATATTAGATATAGGCACGGGCACTGGAGTAATTGCTATCATGCTTGCTCAGCGATCACAAGAAATGGTCACGATTGATGCTATCGAAATTGATGAAGATGCTTTTCATCAAGCGATCGAAAATATAAACAATTGCAAATGGAAAGATCGACTTGCTGTTTTTCATACATCATTACAAGTATTCAGTAAAGAGTCCAGTCAACAATATGACTTAATCGTTTCCAATCCACCGTTCTTCCTTGAAGGATCAAAGCCCACTGGCTCCAATCGGATAAATGCTAGACATGTGGATTCATTGACTCATGAGGAGTTAATCTTATCAAGTAAAGCCTTGCTGACTGAAGAAGGAATTCTCAGTATTATACTTCCTACAGATGAAGGCAAGCAAGTCATCACTTTTGCAGAATCTCAAGGCTTATTTTGTCAACAAATAGTCGAGGTAAAACCTAAATTCGATAAGGAGGTAGAGCGCTTGTTACTGTCTTTTTCAAAAATAAGGCCAAGCAAAGTCATCAAGGAAAAGCTCACCATCCAATTTGAGCAGCGCAATGATTATACTCCAGAGTATATTACACTGACTAAGGAGTTTTATACAATTATGTGACATCGATCGGGTCTGATTTTTTTATTAACATTAAGCCCACTATTATTGCACCGTGAAAAATAAGACGCGCTTTCTTATTGGATTCTCAACAGTCCTATTTCTCCTGATAAAGGGGCAGACATCCTGTGCTCAGGATAGTGTTGCCTACAATCATAGCTTGTCTATAGAGCCAGTCAAAGGCTTCATATATGGCCATACTAGTGAGGTAGAACATCTTATCGCCTCACAACCTACTGGCATTATTATCTCACTAGATAAACACAATTATGGTGCTGAATCATGGCATTCCAGATATAACTTCATGGATGTTGGTTTCTCTCTATACTATTTAGATTATCAGAATTCCACATTAGGAAAGACTATAGCAGTGATGCCATATTACAATTTTCGCATCAATAAAAACATAGAAAAACGAGGTGATTTTAAATTCAAAATGGCCTTTGGACTTGGCTACAACACCAACCCTTATGATAGAGTTGAAAACAACAAGAATAATTTTCTTGGATCAAGCATAAGCTTTGGTACCGAATTACAATTGAACTACAACTATCAAATAAGTCAAAAGGTATCTCTTAAGACTGGGCTTTCAGTTATTCATTTTTCCAACGCATCAATAAGTCGCCCGAATAAAGGCATCAATCTAGTGATGGCCAATCTTGGTGTTCAATATGCCCTTACCAGCCATAAAATTAGCTACAACAGAAAATACACTCCCTTTGAAGAAGAAGGTATCAAATACAATGTTGGGTTTTCTTTTGGGTCTAGTGAAGCAACGACTATAGGTGCAGGATCATTCCCATTTTTAGTGATTCATGCTTATGCTCAGAAAAGAATAGGATATAAATCTGGACTACAATTTGGTGCTGACTTTTTCCTTACACAATCAATACAGGAGGATATTAAGTATGATCCTGTACTTGAAGGAGCTCAACCTGACTTCAAACGTATTGGAATTTTCATCGGACACGAATGGTATATTAACCGATTATCATTGGCATATCAATTCGGTTATTACGTCTATCGGCCATATGATAGTTTTAAGGCAGTCTATCAGCGCATCAATTTGAAATACTACTTAACCAATAAACTATATGCTGGATTTTCACTTAAGACACATCTTGGCGCAGCTGAAGCAGCGGAATTTGGGCTAGGAATTCAATTATGAAGAGTCTCTTGATCACTATACTGAGCTTATTCTGTCTATTTTCATGTAACAATGAGGATGCACCTGCCTGTCTAAAATCTACTGGGGATATTAAAGAGTATATCATCGAATTAGATGAATTTTCCTCAATTGATGTGCATAACAACATTCATGTTATCATCGAACAAGGGACAACCCGAAGTGTGACTCTAACCACTGGTGAGAACATGTTCAACGAAGTAACATTTGAGGTTATAGATGGAGAGTTGATCATCAAAGATCTGAATAGATGTGACTGGGCTCGTCCATTTGATAATCTCAATGTACATATCGTGACTCCCACGTTATCGCAGATAAGAAGTAGTGGAGGTGGTACGATTTCCTCTAAAGGTGTTTTGCGATTTGCCAATAAGCTGGTACTAATAGCAGAAGAATACACTGCTGATTTTATACTAGAAGTTGATCTTACAGATTTACATATCGTCAACAATGATGTTGCTAATTATTACATTTCAGGACAAGTTAAACAATTGAAAGTAGTATTAGCTGCTGGAGATGGGAGGTTCGAAGGTGAAAGTCTTCAAGTAGAAAATGCCGACCTATTCCAAAGAGGTACAAATGACATAGTCATCAATGCCAGTCATTCCATTAAAGGAGAAATCCACTCGACAGGTAACATAATTTACTGCGCTGTCCCTGCTTCATTAGATGTTCAGATTTTTGATGACCGTGGAAAGCTCATCAATTCCTGCAATTAGGCTCTCGCTACCAGCTCTTTTATAATAGCTGTCATACCAGGTTCTGCCTTCATAGCAGCAGCGATTACTTTCTCAATACTCACTTTTTCTATCTCACCAAAGCATAAATCAGTAATTACAGAAATAGCAAAACATGGGATTTCCATGTGCCTGGCAACAATATTTTCAGGAATAGTAGACATCCCTACTGCATCTGCACCAATCGTTCTTAGATATTTATATTCTGCTTTGGTTTCCAAATTAGGACCAGTAACTCCTGCGTAAACACCTTCATGTATGTTTATTCCCAGCTCCTTACCAATCGAGATCCCTTCCGCTATCATTGACGCTTGATATGGATCACTCATATCTGGGAACCTTCCTCCGAACTGATCTAGGTTGGCACCAGTAAGTGGGTTTTCAGGCAGTAAGTCGATATGATCATTGATAATCATTAAGTCACTGAGTTGATACTTTTCATTTAGTCCTCCCGCTGCATTAGATATCATTAGTTTTTCGATTCCCAACATTTTGAGAATTCTTACAGGAAAGGTCACTTCTTTCATGGAATAACCTTCATAGTAATGAAATCTCCCTTGCATGATTACTACAGGTTTACCAGAGAGCATACCAAACAACAACTTCCCCTTGTGACTCTCAACAGTAGATACTGGGAAGTGTGGAATCTCCTCATATGGAATCTCACAAGTGACTTCAACATCATTGACCAATGCACCAAGTCCTGTCCCAAGTATTATCCCAACTAGTGGCTTTTTATTGTTATACCTTGATTGAATAAATTGGTATGCTTCTTCGAATTTTTTCATTTTGAATAAAAAGGAGTGTGATTGAATCAATTATCTATTACTGTTGTTGTAACAGCAAATCTGAAATAAAATTCAACTTAAACCAAATCAACATGAAAAAAGGACTCTTACTAACCGCCTTGTCATTAACCATATTACTATTCGCCTTTACCTCTATCAAAAAGGCATCTTATACAGTTGACACAAGTAAAAGTAGTGTGAAATGGACTGGATATCATTTAGCGAAATCTTACGAGCATAATGGCAATATTGCGATCAAATCGGGTAATATAGCCGTTAATGATGGGGAAATATCTGGAGGCACATTCATCATGGATATGACTTCACTTTCCAATAATGACTTAGAAGGAAAGAAAAAAACAAAACTAGAAGGGCACTTGAAATCAGATGACTTTTTCGCAGTAGATAAGTACTCTGAAGCAAAACTAGTGATCACGGCAGTTGATGGAAACAAAGCCTCTGGCAAAATAACCATAAGAGGGATTACAGAGGAAATTAGTTTCGAAATCGCTGATGTGAAAGTTACAGACACTATGGTTTCAGCTACTGCTTCATTGAAAGTAGATCGTACCAAACATGAAGTATCTTATGGATGGACAATTGAGAACGCCATGTTATCTAATGAATTTCAATTGGATGTCACCATTGTAGGATCCAAATAAGGGGTGTATCAATTCAACAGAGAAAGGGACTATTTCACTACTGAAATAGTCCCTCCTCTCTTATTATAACAAACTCCAGATTAAAAACTCAAATCAGGCTCAATAAATACGAGTATAGTGATGTTGGTTTTGATTATTATTGATAATCCGTATCTTTCCCTATGCGGAATTCAATAATCATATTATTATTTATCACTTCTACATATTCCCTTTCACTGTCCCAGACAAAAATAGTTGGCAAATGGAAAACTATTGATGACAATACCGAAGAGACTAAGTCAATTGTAGAAATCTATGAGATGAATGATGCATATTATGGCAAGATTCTCAAAACGTTTCCAAAAGATGGAGAAGATACCGATCCAATTTGCACTGAGTGTGATGTAGATGATGCACGTTACGAGCAAAAAGTAATCGGATTGGAAATCATCAAGGGTATGAAAAAAGATGGTGACCAATATTCCAATGGAAATATATTGGATCCCGAAAATGGTAACGTTTACCGGTGTAAGATATGGCGTGAAAACGGAATATTATTCGTGAGAGGATATCTTGGATTCTTTTATCGAACCCAAGAATGGGTGATCGTAGAATAATACAATTAATATTTTCAAGGCTGATTCATGTAACATTTATCAGCTTATAGTTTACCATAAACAGGTTACCATTAATTTATCACGAGTATATAGAAATGTAAAATTACATGAAGGAAGCCGAAATATTTGAAAGAATATGTAAGGGAGATGAAAGTGCTCTGGAAGAAATCTACAAAAAGTACTATCGGATGATGACAAAAATGGTCATCTCTAATAGTGGTACTGAAGATGAAGCCAAAGATGTTTACCAAGATTCACTCATGGTGTTTTGGCAAAAGGCAACTAGCGGTAATTTAGTGTTGACCTCAAAAATCAGCACATACATCTATAGTATTTGTAGAAACCTATGGAGAAAAGAGCTTGATCGCAAGAAAAGACTAGCGCACGAGCAAAAAGATACGGCAGTTTTTATGGATGATGAAAGCGAAGAACGAGCTGAAATTATTCATGAGTGTATTGACCAATTAGGAGATACTTGTAAAAGAGTATTGATGTATTATTATTTTGATAACCTGTCGATGCAAGAGATTGCTGACAAACTTGGTTTTGCAAATACCAATACGGCTAAGACAAAAAAATATAAGTGTAAACAGAAATTAGATAACATAGTGAAATCACGTTACACAGAAAGTGACTTTTTAGACTAAACTATTACAATGGCAAATAATTTTGAAAATATTGATCGTTATTTCGGAGGTGAGATGGGTGCAGAGGAAATGCAACAGTTCGAAAGCTCAATCAATCAAGACCCAGTTTTAAAAGAAGAGTTTAATTTTCAGCAAGAATTGGTGGATGGTATTCAATCTGCCCGAAAGGCAGAACTTAAATCAATGCTCAATAATGTAGATGTAACTGGTACGGCAGCATTGGAAAGTGGAACCTTAACGCAAATATTGGGTGGCATAGCTGCTGTAGGATTAGTCGCAGTAGGTGCCTACTTCTACTTAGGAGACAAACAAACAGAAACACCTGAGGTCTCAATTACTACTTCTGAATCGGTAGTACTAGACACTCCTGAAACATCAGATCTATCTACTGAAGAAATTCAAGATGTGGTTCAACAAACTGCTCCTCTTCCTCAGAAAACTACTCCTATAGAATCAACTACAAATAATGAAATAAAAGAAGAGGCTTCACCAATCGTTATTAGTGAAGCCCATGTCATGGAAGATTTTGAGGATGAAGAGGAAGTGAGTGAAACTGAAGCTCCTACTAATCACTTGATTGCAAAAAGTAAAGTGACAAATAGTACATTGGAGGTGAAAGTAGAAGAGAGCAAGCGATACAGCTTTCACTATCAGGTAAAAAACAATGCGTTGTCGTTGTTTGGAGAATTCACAAGTCTTTATGAAATAATAGAATTTCATAAAGATGGAAATATCACTACCTATTTCAAATACGTTGACAAATATTATAAAATAGATAAGCAGCAATCTAAAGCCACTCCATTGATCGAGTTAACAGGAGATGGATTGCTATCCTTACTTGATAGTATTGAAAACAATAAAGAAAGATAGATTAGTTTTGGCTTAATCACTTTCACTAACCTACCTGGCCGCCTTCAGGTAGGTTTTTTATTTATCCAAAATGGATGAATCATCTTAGTAATTTGTAAATCACCTTCTCCCATTACTCATCGAACCGCAATAGTTTCGGTGACAGTACCTTGTTTCCTCAGGTTGTTAAGATTATATTTCTAGTAATTAGAAAATAATCAAAAGAACACCGATGAAAGCACCACTTATCTACTTACTCACAATAATATCTCTACAATCTTTCGCACAAAAAGATCAAACTAAAAAGGCTATTGAATCAATCACTCAAGGTGACAATATCACAAGTGTCAATAGTGAACATCAAGATCAAATCAACAAAATCTTCAGTGCAGCACTAAAATCTGGACAAAGCTACCCAATGCTTGAAAGTCTTTGCAAGGATGTTGGCGCAAGACTCAGCGGCTCTCCTGAAGCGGCAAAAGCAGTAGAGTGGAGTAAGAAAAAAATGGAAGACTATGGGTTTGATAGTGTATTTCTCCAGCCGGTAATGGTCCCGCACTGGGTAAGAGGAGAGAAAGAAACTGCCAAGATCATTGCAAAGAATAAAGAACAGTCTGTAAATATATTGGCTTTAGGTAATAGTGTAGGTACTGGTGATAAAGGAATAACCGCAGAGGTTGTTGAAGTTATGAGCCTAGACCAACTAGCTGGCTTAGGAGAGAAATCTATCAAAGGAAAGATCGTTTTCTTCAATCGCCCAATGGACCAAACCAAGCTTACTACTTTTAATGCCTATGGAGGTGCAGTAGATCAACGTGTCTTTGGAGCATCTGAAGCGGCTAAATATGGTGCAATCGGAGTAGTCGTTAGAACGGTAGGAACAGCTCAAGATGACTATCCTCATACCGGTACTTTGAGATATAAAGAGGATATTCCTAAGATACCAGCAGTAGCAATTAGCACTAATGATGCTGATCTTCTTTATGGAATGTTATCAAAAGAACCAACTTTGAAATTTTATTTTCAGACGAACTGTGAGATGCTCCCAGACGTATTATCATATAATGTCGTAGGTGAGATCAAAGGCAGTGAAAATCCAAATGAGTACATCTTGGTAGGTGGTCACTTAGACTCTTGGGATGTTGGAGATGGCGCACATGACGATGGAGCTGGCTGTGTACAGTCTATTGAGGTTTTAAGGCTTATCAAAACATTGGGCATCCAACCTAAACATACCATAAGAGCTGTCATGTTCATGAATGAGGAGAATGGTCTAAGAGGTGGAAACGAATATGCCAGATTAGCCAAAGAAAAAAAAGAAAAGCATATTGCTGCATTAGAATCAGATTCTGGTGGCTTTACTCCCAAGGGATTTAGTTTTTCAGGAACCGATGAACAACGCAACAACTATTTGAATTTCAAACAATACTTTGCTCCATTTGATATTCTAAGCTTCGAACGAAAAGGTGGTGGTGCTGATATCGGCCCACTAGCTGAGCAAGGAACAGCTCTAGTTGGATTATACCCGGATTCACAGCGATATTTTGATTATCATCATTCGAATAGTGACACTTTTGACAAAGTCAATAGAAGAGAGCTTGAGCTTGGAGCTGCGTCTATGGCATCTTTAGTTTATTTGATCGATCAATTGGGGCTATAACAGAATGAAAGCTGTTCTATTAAAAGAATCCGGAGGAGCTGATCAACTGTATATAGGCGAATCTCAACCCCCTACTCCATCTAGCTTTGAAGTCGTTGTTAAAGTGTATGCTGCTGGCATCAACAGAGCAGACATACTTCAAAGAGAAGGAAAGTACCCTGCACCAAAGGGAGCTATTGAAATACTCGGGCTCGAAATATCAGGTACTATCTCTTATTTAGGAAATAAAGTGTCCAATTGGAAAATTGGAGATGAAGTGTTTGGGTTACTATCTGGTGGAGGATATGCGCAATATGCTTCAATCCATGAAGATATGCTCATCTCAAGACCCGCTAACCTTACCCTTTCAGAATGTGCCGCAATACCAGAAGCATTCTTAACCGGTTATCAAGCACTAGTAACACATGCTGCTTTGCAGTCTGAGGAAACTGTACTAATTCATGCGGCAGGAAGTGGTGTAGGCACTGCAGCCATTCAAATAGCCAAGCTTATTGGAGCTAGAACAATCATCACAGCTTCTAAAGCAAAACACAAAACATGCTTTGATTTGGGTGCCGACACATGCATTGATTATAGGTCCCAGGACTTTGAAACAATGGTTAATGAACTTACGGCTGGAATAGGTGTAAATGTGATACTAGATTTTATAGCTGCGAATTATTATCAGCAAAACATCAATAGCTTAGCTATGGATGGTAGAATGGTGATGCTGGCATTTCTAGGAGGGATTAAAGTACCAGAAATAAATTTGGTGCCTATGCTATCTAAACGACTCAAAATAATGGGCTCAACACTGAGAAGTAGAGCACAAGCCTATCAAATCAATCTCACTCAATCATTTGTAGAATTTGCTTATAAAGGCCTAGAAACAGGCTCAATGAAACCTATAATAGACAGAGTCTATCATTGGGAAGAAATTCAAGAAGCTCATCAATATATGGAAGCCAATTTGAATACCGGTAAGATCGTTTTAGAGATTGGACACTAAACTGTCTTTAATAGAATAGGCATTTACCTAAATGCTTATTAAAATATCTCTTGCTTTATTAGATCTGACTTTCTTAATTAATTCACCATCTCTGATAACTCCAACCACCTCATTTCCTTCTCTTCTACTTTTGAGATAAGTTGTTTGACTTCTTTGGACCATGAAGCCAACTCATCAAAAGAACCTTCGCCTTGATTGAGTTTTTCAACCAATACTTCCTTTTGAGATTCTAACTTAGCAATCTCACCTTCTAATTCTTCATATTCGGTCTTTTCTTTAAAGGACATTTTAACCGATACACTCTTATCCTTTTTGACCTTATCTTTATTGACTTGTTGTTTATCCTCCTGCTGGACTTCTTTCCATGCCCTAAATTGTGAGTAATTGTATGGTAAATCTTTGATTACTTTACCAGGCTCTAATACGAAGACGTGCTCCACTAACCTGTCCATAAAGTACCTATCATGAGACACAATGACCAAACAGCCAGCGAACTGATCTAAGAAGTCTTCGAGAATTCCCAAAGTCATCAAGTCCAAATCATTCGTTGGTTCATCGAGAATGAGGAAATTGGGATTCTTCATCAATACTTTGAGCAACTGAAGCCTTCGTTTCTCTCCTCCACTAAGTTTCTCTACAAAGTCGTGTTGCACTTTAGGCGCAAACTGAAAATGTTGCAAAAAATAAGACGCAGTGATTACGCTACCATCACTCATGGTGATTACTTCAGCAACGTCTTTCACGATATCTATTACTTTTTGCCCTGGCTTGAAGTCCAGTTCTTTCTGAGTATAATATCCATAGATCGTAGTTTGCCCCACGTCTATTGTGCCAGTATCTGGCGCCAATTGCTGGGTAATCATATTTAGGAAAGTTGA